>JACCYS010000036.1 GCA_013696365.1 Nocardioidaceae bacterium | reverse complement strand
CGCACCTGGAGCGTGCTCGGCGGCCCCGGCGGGGCGATGTCCGCCGGGTGGGACCCCACCGACACCGGGCGCCTGGTCACGGTCGGCATGAGCGGTGCGGCCCTGAGCAGCGACGGCGGGCGCACCTGGACCGACCTGCAGATGCCGGAGGGCACCTCCGCGGCCACCTTCTCCACCGACGGTTCGACCCTGTACGCCGCGGCGCTGGACGGCGACACCGCCCGCCTCTACACCAGCACCGACGACGGGCGGACCTGGACCACGCCCTGAGCACCAACCCTTCCGCCGAGGCTTCCCCTCAGGCCCGGGCCAGCGCCAGGCGGTCCTGGGGACCCTGGCAGCTCGCCGGGGTGTGGGTGCTCGCGGCCGTCGTCCTGGCCGGAGCCATCTTCACCGAGCAGGCCGCCCGAGGACCACTGGACGGCCCGCAACCCGCCCGACAACGTCCGAGCATCCTCACCCCAGCCGCCATCTCGCCCCCGGCGGTGGAGATCGGCGACGACAGCCCCACCCCCGGTTTCCGGACGGTCGTGTTCTTCCTGCGCGACGGTCAGTACCCCGCGCTCATCCAGGCCCTGCGAGGCTGGGAGTTCCTGGGTCAGAGCGGGCGGACCAGCCCAGTGGACCTGCTGGCCGTCCCTGCCCGAGAACCCGAGGGCGAGGACGTCATTACTCCGGTAGGCAGCGACCCCACCGGCGCCATCGCCCACACGTTCGGGATGCCGGCGCCCCGCGACGGCGGCCCCCCGGTCGGGTACGCGATCGTCGACACCGAGTTCAGGGTGCGCTCCGCCACCTTGGACCCTGAAGTTTTCGACCACCTCGATGAGGTCGCGACGATGCTCTAAGCCGTGCCGTGACGCCGGTGACCAGGACAGCGCATCCCGCGCGCCAGCTGCCGGTCGCCGAGACCGTCCTGGCCGCTGCCGGTGAGGCCGTCCTGCTCGCGACCTACGCAAGCCAGGACGCCGTGTACCACTGGCTGACCCACTTGCTTGCCGGTGGCACCGCAGCAAAGCGATCCGAAAGGCCCGCGAGGCCGGCCTCGAACAAGCCCGCCTCCGACGCCTGGCCGTGCACCGAGCCCAGCGAGAGACTACGAGTCCCGAGGACCCCGACGATGTTGGGTAATCGATCGCCGAAGTGCGTCATTAACTCAGAAGCACCTCAGTATCCGTTCGCTGCGAGAGTGCGCTGGTCCGCGACCGGCAGGTCGGTCCGTCACCAGCTCCAGACACCGTGCTCAGTGCGGAGTCGGGTTCTTACCCCAGAGCATCAACGCGAAGATGGCAACCACGGCAGCCGTGGGGTAGCCGACCAGGATGTCCTGCCAGCCCATGCTTAGTGGCAGCGGCCTGAACCCGGCGTGCGCGAAGAGGTGCTGGACGACGATGAAGATGGCGAACACGAACAGCGTGCGGTACACGACCGGACGGTCGAGTAGGAGACGTGCCCGAAACGAAGCTCCGGCCGATCGCGAACTGCCCCTGCTCGTGTCCCGCACGCCGCCGCCTCCAAAGATGAGCTACTAGCATAGATAGTAGCCCCTGCTGGTCGGCTTCTTCCAGGATGCTGTGGCGCGGCGAGCATGCACATCGTGCGTCGACACCGCCCGCAGGGCGCCGCACTCGGCCCCGCGCGTGGGCCGTCGGTATTGGGAATTTCAATTGCGCCGCCGAGCGGGGCCGATCCGTCGCACTGGGTCTAGAACGCACGGGTCGACTGGTGAGCGCGGCGGCGATCTTGATCGCAATCGTCTTGCTGTCGTTCGCCGCCAGCGGGTTGACCTTCCTAAAGCGCTGCTAGGAGTCGGCCTCGCTCTGGCTGTGGTGGTAGACGCAACGCTCGTTCGGGGAGTGTTGGTGTCGGCCTTCATGCGCCTCGCAGGGACGCGCCGGCTGCTGGGCGCCCGCACCCTTGCGTCGGCTCCACAACCGTGTCGGCGTCGAGGAGTAGCACCCAGGCGCCGGTAAAGCGGTGCCGTTCAGCCCATGGAGACGTCCGTTTCGGTGGCCGGGGCGCGGGCAGGAACTGGGCAGACCTCGGACTGCAGCGTCGCCGTCGCTGGCGCCGCGGCGAGCACGAGCGGCAGGGTCAACGCAGCAGCAACCACCAGGCTACGAGCCGCAAGTACCACGGCTGTCAACGGTCGAGCTGGTGTCACCAGACGCCGCAACCGCCGCACCAGCGCCGATGCGTGCACCGCCGATGGGTGAACCTCCGTGCGCCCCGGCGCCGCCACCGAACTGCTGAGCACCCGCAGGGCCGAAGCGACCGACCGTACGTCACTGCGACGCACCGACACATCGTCGGCGACCATCTCCACCAAGACGGCGATCTCCATCTCGGCGGTACGCATCAGCGGCAGCCTGGGAAACGCCCGCCGCAGCGCGCGCGCCGCCGCCAACACGAGGTGGTGTCGCTGGCGCAGGTGGGCCTGCTCATGCGCCAGGACTGCTAGCCGCTCCTTGTCGCCGAGAGCGGCCAGCGCCGCAGTGGTGAACACGACCCTGCCGCCTCGACCCGGCACGCAGTAGGCGGCCACGGCCTCGTGGTCCACGACCAACGCGTCCAGGGTGGGATCGACCCGGCTGACGAGCGCCAGCATCTGCCGCTGCCTTGCCCGGTCGCCCATGGCCATCCACAGATCATGCGCCAACAGCAGCACAGCCCGCACGACTGCGCCGAGCAGCAGCGCGCCGACCAACATCCCCGCCAGCGTTCCACCCGGTACGCGGTACACCGCATCAAGTGCCGGCGCGCAGGCGTGCGCGATCCGCGCGACTGCTGCGGACACGGGAGACTGGGGTAACAGCAGAACCACTCCGGCCAGACCGATCGCCCACGGCACCGAGAACGACGCGGCCTGCCACGTCGCCACTGCTAGTCGAGGCGAGCGATGAGGCCATCGACTGCGGCTCAGCAGCCACGAGCCGCCGGTTGCCATCAGCAGCGCGTAGGCCGCCAGCATCAACGCGGCCGTCATGGCTGCGGGGCATCGTCGGGGCCGTCGGTCAGCGCGCCGCGCAACCTGCGCAGCTCAGGACCGCTCATCGCGTCCAGGAAGTGCACGAGGGTGCCGGTGCGGTCACGGCTGGCCTCGAGCACCTCCACCATCAAATCGGCCGCGTACTGCTCACGCGACTGCACCGTCTCGTAGCGCCAAGCTCGGCCGTCCTTCTCCCGGGCGAGGAACCCCTTCCGGTGCAAGTTGTCCATGACCGTCATGACCGTGGTATAGGCGATCGTGCGTCCCCGCTGAAGCTCATCGAGCACGTCACGCACCGTCGCCGACCCGCCGCGTGACCACAGCAGATCCATGATGACCGCCTCGAGCTCACCGAACTGCTTCACACGTCCTCCTTTCACCATGCCGGCCAGCGCTCAACCGAAGACGCACCCGCTGAGGCCGTAAGCCTAGATCGCCGAGTGTCCAACCCGACAGATTCCGACGAATCCGTCAGCCGTTTTCGCCGTCACAATCTGCCTCGGAGTCACCATCGACACCTGGGCTGCCAACCGCGGGCTCGTCCACACCCTCGGGCATGTCGACCGACGTCGACTCGGCGCCAGGTCTGGACTCGTCCTCAGCACTGGACTCGTCGTCGGCATCCGCCCGCGATCCGCGTTCTCCCTCGTCTTCGGCCTCGGATCGGGCGCCTTGCTCCTCGGCTCGTGCCGCCGCGACAACTCCATCCGGAACGCGGGGACGGGTCGTTGCCAGCACAACAACGGTGATCAGCCCCACGATCAGCAAGGGCGTGCCGACGAAGACGAGCACCACCTGCCACCACGGCACCGCGGCGCCTCCCCTCGACATGGCGCGTCGCCATGGATGCCACGGATTCACCGCCGGCATGCGGTCAGCGACGGCTAGTCCGCAGGGGCGCGGCCGCCACTGCTCCTAATGATCGTAGTAGATAACGCGTGCGATGTCGGTGCCGGGCGCCGTCAAGGTCGGGTCCAGGTCTGGCCGGAGTCGGTGCTCGCGAAGGTGGTCACCTGCTCGTCGTTGAGAACGGCGGCGTAGAGGGTGCGTCCATCAGCCGAGAAGGTGGCCGCGGACGTGCCGCTTGGAACCTGCAGAGGTGTCCAGCTGCGGCCCCCGTTGCTGCTGATGGCGCTGTCGGCCATGCCGATGGCGACCAGCCGGTCGGCGTTGGTGGGGTCCCACGCTGTCGACATGACCCCGTCGGGTCCCCCGAGGCGGGCCCACGTAGCGCCGCCATCGCTGCTGGCGACCAGGCCGTTTGACACGTCAGGGGCAATCAGCCGCTGCGGGTCGCCGGGTCGACGAGAATGGTGCCCATGAATCCCTGGCCCACCTGGGTGTTTCGGGGTTGCCAGGTGCGGCCGCCGTCATCGCTGGCCATGAGGCCGGTTTGCGGGGAGGCCAGGTAGGCGGCGTCCCCGGCGGCGCCGGCGGCGTGCACGTCGGACACCGCGCCTTCGGTGCTGACTTTGGTGAAGGTGGTGGAGTCGGCAGTGGACCGGTACAGGCCGGGGTGCCCACCGACTAGCAGCCCGCCGGGCGTCCCCGCCCACCCCATCGGGTCGGCTCCGCGCAACGACTCCAGGGCCACCCAGCTCTGCCCCCCGTCGCGAGAGATCGCCGCGCCGTCGTGGCCGCCGACAGACAGGTTGCCGTCGAGGCTTGCCAACACGTGCAGGTCGGCACCCACGTACGGCGTGGCTGCTGCGCTTCCCGCTCCATCGCCGCTGGCGCTGAGTGCGTAGACCGCCAGCGATACCGGCCGACACCACCACAGCGGCCACCCCCGCCAACCACCGCCGCGCGGCTGGTGCGGCGGTCGACCGACCACGTACCGCGGGCGCACTCGTCGTCGAGGATGTGGTTGTCTGCTTGCGGGTGTTACTCCTCACGAGAGGGACTCCGAGTCGTCGGTCACGGTCACGGTTGCAGTGGCGGTGGGGCGTGGTCGCTGCTCGTCTGGTTTTCGGGGACGGCGCTGCGTCTGAAAAGATCAGCGAGTCTCCGTCGTTGATGGCGTCAGAGAGGCGATGGCGACACCGAGGGTTGGCGATTGGCGCGAGACGACGGTCATCTGAGCGGGTCCAACACGGACCGGCTTCCCGGCCAATAAGTCCTAAGAATCATAGTAGAGTCTTCCTGTGCCCGACATCGACCTACCGGGTGAGGGACGGACTGCACTAATGGGACGGTGTGATGCGCTCAGGCAGAGGGGCAGTTTACGTGGCGGCGGCGCTCCTGGCCGGCGCCTGCGCCGCACCGACGGGGAGTGCGCCCCCACCAGCATCCGACAACGCGGACCGTCCGGTC
>JACCYS010000028.1 GCA_013696365.1 Nocardioidaceae bacterium | reverse complement strand
GCAGCTGCTTGCGGCCCCACAGCACCCCGATGCCAGTGGGCCCGACCATCTTGTGCCCGGTGAACGCAACGAAGTCCGCGCCGAGCGTGGACACATCGACCGGCAGCTGCGGCACGGCCTGCGAGGCGTCCACCACCACCAGCGCCCCAACCTGGCGTGCGCGGCGGGCGATCTCGGCCACCGGGTTGACAGTGCCGAGCATGTTGGACACCCAGGCCACCGACACCACCTTGGTGCGCTCGGTGATGAGCTCGTCGATCGTGGACAGGTCGAGCCTGCCCTCGTCGGTCAGGCCGAACCAGCGCAGCGTGGCGCCGGTGCGCTGCGTGAGCAGCTGCCACGGGACGATGTTGGAGTGGTGCTCCATCTCGGTGATGACGACCTCGTCGCCGGCACCCACCCGCAGCTCGCCGTCAGCCCAGCCGAGCACGCTTGCGACCAGGTTGAGCGCCTCGGAGGCGTTCTTGGTGAAGATGACCTCGGCAGGATCGGTGGCGCCGATGAACGATGCCACCGTGCCACGCGCCCCCTCGTAGGCGGCGGTCGCGGCCTCGCCGAGCTGATGCACAGCGCGGCCGACATTGGCGTTGGTCGAACGCAGGTGATCATCCATTGCGGTGAGCACCGCCGTCGGCTTCTGCGAGGTGTTCGCGCTGTCCAGGTAGACGAGCGGCCGGTCGTCGGCGAGGCGGCGCGACAAGATCGGGAAGTCGGCACGCACCCGCTGCACGTCAAGGGTCATCAGTCGACACCCATCAGACGGCGGCCTTGACGTACCGGTCGTAGCCCTCGGCCTCCAGCCGCTCGGCGAGCTCGGCGCCGCCCTGCTCGGCCACCCGGCCCGCCACGAACACGTGCACGTAGTCGGGGGTGATGTAGCGCAGGATGCGGGTGTAGTGGGTGATCAGCAAGACGCCTTTGTCGCCGCGCTCGTGGAAGCGGTTGACCCCCTTGGACACGATTTTGAGCGCATCGATGTCCAGCCCGGAGTCGGTCTCGTCGAGAACGGCGAACTTCGGGTTCAGCAACTCGAGCTGGACGATCTCGTGCCGCTTCTTCTCGCCGCCGGAGAAGCCCTCGTTGACGTTGCGCTGCGCAAACGACCGGTCCATCTCCAGCTCGTCCAGCGAGGCGTTGACCTCTTTGACCCAGGTGCGCAGCTTGGGCGCCTCGCCGTCGATGGCGGTCTTGGCCGTCCGCAGGAAGTTCGTCACCGACACTCCAGGGACCTCCACCGGGTACTGCATGGCCAGGAACAGCCCCGCGCGGGCCCGCTCGTCCACACTCATCGCAAGCACGTCGACGCCGTCGAGCGTCACCGAGCCGCTCGTGACGGTGTATTTGGGGTGCCCGGCGATGGAGTAGGCCAGAGTTGACTTGCCTGAGCCGTTGGGTCCCATGATCGCGTGTGTCTCGCCGGAGCGGACGGTCAGGTCGACGCCGCGGAGGATCTCCTTGGCGCCGTCATCGGTGTCGACGCTCACGTGCAGGTCGCGGATCTCGAGCGTTGCCATCAGGTTTTCAGGGCTCCTTGCAGGGTTTGCAGATGGTCAGGGTGTGGTCAGTGGTGCAGTGGGGTCAACGAGCACGTCGTCGGCCTCCACGCGGACTGGAAAGACGGCCACCGGCTGGGTGGCCGGCAGGCCGAGCGCGGCGCCGGTGCGCAGATCGAAGCGTGACCCGTGCAGCCAACACTCGATGCTGCACCCTTCGACGTCGCCTTCGGACAGCGCGATCGAGGCGTGGCTGCACTCGTCGCGGATCGCGAACACCTCCTCGCCCTGGCGGACCAGGGCGATCTCAGTGCCGTCGACCACCGCGGCGTACGGCTTGCCATCGTCGAGATCGGCAACCCCGCACGCACGGGAAAAACTCATGCGTCGACCTCTCGACTGCTCGCCGGCGGCAGGCCGACGGTGGCGGCCAGCTCGGCCTCGACCGCCGCGAGCAACCGCGACTGGATCTCCGGCACGCCCAGCCGGCGCACCAGATCGGCGAAGAAGCCGTGCACCACCAGGCGGCGGGCTTGCTCCTCGGGGATGCCGCGGGTGCCGAGATAGAACAACTGCTCGTCATCGAACCGGCCGGTCGTGCTGGCGTGCCCGGCGCCCTCGATCTCACCGGTCTCGATCTCCAGGTTGGGCACCGAGTCGGCCCGGCACCCATCGGTGAGCACCAGGTTGCGGTTGGACTCGTAAGTCTCGATGCC
>JACCYS010000090.1 GCA_013696365.1 Nocardioidaceae bacterium | reverse complement strand
CCGCCACCGAGGTTCAGCACCGCAGTACGGCGGTGGAGCAGTGGTGGAAGCAGTCCGTCATTTGACCGAGACGCTGGCGCCCGCGGCCTCGAGGGACTCCTTGGCCTTCTCGGCGGCCTCCTTGGTTACGCTCTCCAGGACTGCCTTCGGTGCGGCCTCGACCAACTCCTTGGCCTCCTTGAGACCCAGGCTGGTGAGCGAGCGCACCTCCTTGATGACCTGGATCTTCTTGTCGCCGGCGGCGTCGAGGACGACGTCGAACTCGTCCTGCTCCTCCTCGGCATCGGCCTCGGCGGCACCGCCGGCCGCGCCCGGCGCTGCAGCAACGGCCACCGGAGCGGCGGCGGTCACACCGAAGGTGTCCTCAAACTCCTTGACGAATCCACTGAGCTCGAGCAGCGTCATCTCCTTGAACGCCTCGAGCAGGTCTGCGGTCTCGATCTTCGCCATGGTGGAGATCCTTCCTTTTGGCGGCAGGGTGTGAGCCGCTGCCGGTCTGACGTGATGGGGTGATGCGGGAGTTGTGCTCAGGCTTCGGCCGGTGTCTGATCTGCCGGCGCCTGATCGACTGACGCCTCGGTGGACCCTGCGTCGTCGGCAGGCGATTCAGTTGCTGGCGCCTCGGGGGACCCTGCGTCGTCGGCAGGCGATTCAGCTGCTGGCGCCTCGTCGGCGTTCTTGCTCTGCAGGGCACCAAGCACTCGGGCCATCTGGGCCAGAGGCGCGTTGAACAGCGACGCAGCGTTCTGCAGCGAAGCCTGCATCGCACCCGCCAGCTTGGCCAGCAAGACCTCGCGGGACTCCAAATCTGCCATCTTGGAGATCTCCGCCGGGCTTACCGGGCGGCCGTCCAAGACCCCGCCCTTGATGACCAGCGCCTGGTTGGCCTTGGCGAAGTCACGCAGCCCCTTCGCCGCCTCGACCGGATCACCAGCGATGAATGCGATGGCCGACGGGCCGCTCAACAACGAGTCGAGCCCCTCGATCCCGGCGTCACGTACGGCGATCTTGGTCAGGGTGTTCTTCACCACGGCGTAGGTGACGTCGTCGCCGAGCACTCGCCGCAGCTCCTTGAGCTGGGCCACGGTAAGGCCGCGGTACTCGGTCAGCACCGCGCCGTTCGACTGAGTGAACTGCTCGCTCAGCTCGGCGACGGCTGCAACCTTGTCGGTGCGCGCCATAGCGCTCCTTCCTCGGGACACACCGCGCGGATGCGCGGCCTTCAGATGCCGAGGACCGACCGGGGCACACTCCGGACATGACAGACGCCCCGGCACAGGAGGCCCAGGGCGCTACCGCACAGAAGCGGCTGACTCGTTCCACCTGCGCTGGTCACCCGCTGTCGCGGAGCCTTCGGCCGCTGACACTCTGCTTGAGTGACGGCGGCAACCGGCGGTCTTTGGCGTACAGCAGCCTACGACACCCGCAACGGGAAGGCCAAATCATCGCGGCCCGTCACCTGACCCCGCGTCGGCTGCTGGACACGTCGGTCGATCCGCGCTCAGGACTGCGCAGTGAACGGGTCCTGCTTGCTGATCTGCGCCTTCGGCGGAGCCGTGATGTCGACCGGCTTGCCCCAGTCGGACAACGTGAAGGTAACCGCAGCACCAGCGACATCGGCCGTCATCTTGCGCAGCAGGTCGTCCTCGTCCACCCACAGCTCGTAGGCCAACGTGTTGGGCAGCTGTTTCGTCTGCTCGGGCGGCAACTGCTGGCCCGCCAGCGCCTTCTTGGTGTTCACCGTCAGGCGGTAGTGCGTGGTCTTCGCCCCGTCCACCTGCTCGGTGCCAACAACATCAAGCGTCTTGATCGCGCCCTGCAGCGACTCGACCGAAGCCGTGGTGTCGGTCGAGCGCAGGAGCTGGTCGAACATCTCCGATCCCGGCCCGGCCTTGGTGAGGTCGACGCGGACGAATTTGCCGCCGGTGGGCTGTCCGAGGTCGAGGTAGAGGACGGTGTCCAGCAGGATCAGGCGACCCTCGACGCCCTGCCCGGACAGGCTGACGTCGACGGCGTTGTCCGTGACGGACTTCGCGATCCGCTGGCTGCCCTCGATGGTGATCGACTGTCCACCCGCCTTCACCGCGGCGTCAATCCGTACGCTGCCAGCCGCCAGCATCGCGTCGGTGATGGTCGGGACCAGCGTCTCGCGGTCGAGCTCGTCGCCACTGGAGGAGCCGGCTGACTCGGCGCCTTCTTCCTCACTCGCACCATCACTAGCGCCGCCACTGGGCTCCGAAGCCGCACTGGTCTCGTCACCGGAGCCGCTCTCGCCACTGCTGGTGCTGCTGCCGGAGTCGCTCGCGCACCCACCTGCCAGCAGCAGGCCGGCAATTGCGGCAGCGCCACGCCGACGTAGTAGTCGAGTCTTCATGCTTCCCCCTGCCGTTCGGCTTCCGTCAGCACGGCGCGATGCAGCGCTGGCGTAGAGCCTACGTCGGGAAAATGGCAGCTCAGGCCTCGTCGGCGCTGGCCACACTCCTCATACGGTTGGGGTCGACGGGAACACCGGGCCCCATGGTGGTGGACAGGGTGATCCGCTTCAGGTAGCGCCCCTTGGAGCTGGCGGGCTTGAGCCGCAGCACCTCCTCGAGGGCGGCGGCGTAGTTCTCTGCGAGCTGCTGCTCGGTGAACGACGACTTGCCGATGATGAAGTGCAGATTGGAGTGCCGGTCGACGCGGAACTCGATCCGGCCGCCCTTGATGTCGGCGACGGCCTTGGCGACATCCGGGGTGACGGTGCCGGTCTTAGGGTTGGGCATCAGCCCCCGAGGCCCCAGCACGCGGCCCAGTCTGCCGACCTTGCCCATCATGTCGGGGGTGGCGACCACGGCGTCGAAGTCGAGCCACCCATCGGTGATCTTTTCGATCATGTCATCGGACCCGACGTGGTCGGCCCCGGCCGCGCGAGCTGCCTCGGCACGGT
This sequence comes from Nocardioidaceae bacterium, assembly GCA_013696365.1. Classification (GTDB taxonomy): domain Bacteria; phylum Actinomycetota; class Actinomycetes; order Propionibacteriales; family Nocardioidaceae; genus JACCVL01. The sequence continues at coordinate 5,508 of JACCYS010000090.1, read as the reverse complement.
CACCGGTGGCGAACACCAGCACTCGGGCGGTCTTGCCGGTGCCGTGCGGGAGGTTGACGGTGCCGCGCACCATCTGGTCGGCCTTGCGGGGATCGACACCCAGACGCATGGCGACGTCGACGGTGGAGTCGAACGTCGTGGTGGCGGTCTGCTTCGCCAGGCTCACCGCGCTATGTGGTGAGTACAGGGCGGACTTGTCGACCTTGCCCGCTGCCTCGGAGTACTTCTTGCTGTGCTGCATGTCTGGTTCCTTTCACCAGGTTGTGGTCTGCGGGCGCCAGCGGCCCTGCCACGGGATGCGGGGTGTCGACCTCAGCGGTCGACGGTGACGCCCATCGAACGAGCGGTGCCCTCGACGATCTTCATTGCGGCATCGAGGTCGGTGGCGTTGAGATCGGGCAGCTTGGTGGTGGCGATCTCGCGCACCTGGTCCGAGCTGAGCCGGCCGACCTTATCGGTGTGCGGCGTGGACGAACCCTTGGCCAACCCGGCGGCCTTCTTGATCAGCTCGGCCGCTGGCGGCGTCTTAGTGACGAAAATGAAGGAACGGTCCTCAAAGACGGTGATCTCAACCGGGATCACGTTGCCACGCATGGACTCCGTCGCCACGTTGTATGCCTTGCAGAACTCCATGATGTTGACGCCGTGCGGCCCGAGAGCGGTGCCGACCGGCGGGGCCGGGGTGGCTTGACCGGCCTGCAGCTGCACTTTGACAAGCGCTGCGACCTTCTTCTTAGGGGGCATGATGGTCCTTCTGGTGACGTGGTGACCGGGCCGGTCCGTGCTGGATCAGGCCCGCTGGATCTGGGTGAAGCTGAGCTCGACCGGGGTCTCCCGGCCGAAGATCTCCACGAGCGCCTTGACGCGCTGCGCATCGACGTTGATCTCGGTAACGGTGGCGTGCAGTGTGGCGAACGGGCCGTCCACAACCATGACGGAGTCGCCTGTGGCGAAGTCGTCAAACTCCACCTTGGCAGCTTTCGCGGGCTGCGATGGAGCGCCGACCTGGGCTACGGCGGCAGCCTCTGCCTCCACGGCCGGGGCCAGCATCGACTCGACCTCCGACAGGCTGAGCGGCACCGGCTGGTGGCTGTGGCCGACGAACCCGGTGACCGACGGCGTGTGCCGTACGGCGGCCCAGGACTCGTCGGTCAGCTCCATCCGGACCAGCACATAGCCTGGTAGAACAGTGCGCTTGACCAGGCGGCGTTGGCCGTTCTTGATCTCGGCGACCTCTTCGACCGGGACCTTCACCTCGTAGATGAAGTCCTCCATGTTCAGCGAGGTCATGCGGCTCTCCACATTGGCCTTCACCCTGTTCTCCATACCGGAGTAGGTGTGCACCACGTACCAGTCCCCTGGCTGGGACCAGAGCGTGTCGCGAAACTCCTGCATCGGGTCGCCGGGGGCATCCACGTCGGGCGTCTCGTCGGCGCTGGCGGCATCCATCTCGGGCGCGTCGGCCTGGGCATCGACCACGGCGTCGATCGCGGCCTCCGGGGCGTCTTGTGCCGCGGCGACCTCGGCGTCGGCCGCGGCGTCGGCCACCACCACCTCGTCCGCACCGACGTCGGACAACGGAGCGGCTGCGGTGTCGTCGACTGCCGCCTCGGCGACGTCGTCTGGGGTGGCGTCGCCGAGCAGGGCCTGCACCTCGGCGGCGAGCTCAAGGTCACCGTCAGCGTCGTCGAGGCCGCTTTCCACCTCGGTGACCTGGACGTCTTGCTCGAGGTCACCGGCAGAGTCGGCGGGGTCGCCGCCGACGGGCTCGTCGGTCTCGGGGAACTGCTCGGACACGTGGGTCTCCGTCACCTGTTGTTCGGGCTCGGCCGGGGGTCGGCCAGGTCGGTCATCAGTCGAGCGTGCGGGCTGGGGTGTCGCTGGCGAAGACGCCGTCGACGGTCAGGCGAAGATGGCGAACATCGCCTTCCCGTAGCCGAAGTCGAGCAGCGATACATACGCCATCATCACCAGCACGAACACCAGCACAACAAAGAAGTACGTCACGACCTGCTGCTGCGTGGGCCAGACGACCTTACGCAACTCCGCGACGATCTGGCGCAGGAACAGCCCCGGCGGCGTTCGCTTGGGCTCGCTGTCGCTGGTCACCGGAGTCGTTGAGCGGGTGTCACTCACGATCTCACCTGTCTCCACGTCGGCTGCGGTTCGGTCCGTGCTCCTCGCAGGGCACGAGGGACTCGAACCCCCAACCTTCGGTTTTGGAGACCGATGCTCTGCCAGTTGAGCTAGTGCCCTAAGTGGCGGAGGTGCGCCCTGAACCGGCCGGCGGCGCCGATGTGCGGGCGTGCCGGTAGCGGGTGTGCTTCCACCAAGGACCAGAGTGTACGCGCAGCGGGGCAGCGGAGTCGAACCACGGTGCCGCGCCCAAGCAGCTCCTCCGGGAGCACCGGTCACCGCCCCGGGCCGCTGGTGTCACGATGGTGCGCATGTCTGAGTCGACGCCCCCGTCAGTACCCCAGTCGCAGTCCCCGGCCCGCCGCGTTTCCGCCCGCATCGCTGGGATCGGCGAGTCCGCAACGTTGGCTGTGGATGCCAAGGCCAAGGCGCTCAAGGCCGAGGGGCGGCCGGTCATCGGATTCGGCGCCGGCGAGCCCGACTTTCCCACCCCGGAGCCGATCGTGACTGCCGCCGTCGATGCTTGCCGCGATCCGCGTAACCATCGCTACTCCCCTGCCGGCGGCCTACCAGAGCTGAAGCAGGCGATCATCACCAAGACCGGCAGGGACAGTGGGCTGGAGCTGACCGCCGCGCAGGTGCTGGTGACCAACGGCGGCAAGCAGGCCGTGTACGAGGTCTTCGCCGCGCTGCTCGACCCCGGGGACGAGGTGCTGCTGCCCGCGCCGTACTGGACGACCTATCCCGAGTCGGTCCGGCTGGCCGGCGGGGTGCCGGTGGAGGTGCTCGCCGACGAGACCCAGGACTACCTGGTCAGTGTCGAACAGCTGGAGGCCGCAAGGACTCCACAAACAAAGGTGCTGCTTTTCTGCTCGCCGTCCAACCCCACCGGGGCGGTCTATCCGCCGGAGCAGGTAGCCGCGATCGGGCAGTGGGCGGTCGAGCACGGATTGTGGGTGGTCACTGACGAGATCTACGAACACCTGGTCTACGACGGCGCCGAGGCGGTGTCGATGCCGGTGGCGGTCCCCGAGCTCGCCGACCGCTGTGTGGTGGTGAACGGGGTGGCCAAGACCTACGCGATGACCGGCTGGCGGGTGGGCTGGTTGGCCGGCCCGGCGGATGTGGTCAAGGCCGCCACCAACCTGCAGTCACACGCCACCTCCAACGTCTGCAATGTGGCCCAGCGGGCAGCCATTGCCGCGCTCAGCGGCGACCTGCATGCAGTCGCCGACATGCGAGCGGCTTTCGACCGCCGGCGAGGCACCATTGTGGAGATGCTGAACGCCATCGATGGCATCGCCTGTCCCACTCCCACCGGAGCCTTCTACGCCTACCCCGTGGTCACCGAGGTGCTCGGACGCAGCATCGGCGGGGTGGTGCCGCGGACGTCCACAGAGCTTGCCGAGCTGATCCTCGATCAGGCTGAGGTCGCCGTCGTCCCTGGCGAGGCGTTCGGCTCGCCGGGCTACCTGCGGCTGTCGTACGCACTGGGCGACGATGATCTGGTCGAGGGCCTGACCCGGATGCAGCAGCTGCTCGGCAGCCGGTGAGCGGGCCGACAACCGACCGTCAGTCCGCCGACGACGGCATCAGCGCCGCGCACCGCCGGCCGCTGCGCGCCCTGCCGAAGGCGCATCTGCACCTGCACTTCACCGGGGCGATGCGGCACGAGACCCTGCTCGAGCTCGCCGACCGGGACGGCATCCGGCTGCCGGCTGCCCTGCGGGAGGAGTGGCCGCCGCAACTGTCGACGGCCGATGAGAAGGGCTGGTTCCGGTTCCAGCGCCTTTACGACGTGGCCCGCTCGGTGCTGCGGACGGAGGACGACGTGCGGCGACTGGTCCGCGAGGCCGCCGAGGATGACGTGGCCGACGGGTGCGGCTGGACCGAGATCCAGGTCGATCCGTCGGGCTATGCAGCCCGTTTCGACGGGGTCACCGCGTTCACCGAGCTGGTCCTCGACGCCGTCGCCGAGGCGGGTCGCTCGACTGGCTTGGAGATGGCGGTGGTCATTGCGGCCAACCGCACCCGGCACCCGCTGGACGCCCGGCTGCTGGCCAGGCTGGCCGCCCAGTACGCCGGTCGGGGTGTGGTCGGCTTCGGCTTGTCGAACGACGAGCGCCGCGGCCGGACCGAGGACTTTGCGGCAGCTTTTCAGATCGCCAGGCGTGCCGGCCTGGCCAGCGTGCCGCACGGTGGCGAGCTGCGCGGACCACAAGCCGTCGCATCCTGCTTACGCGAGCTGGCGCCCAACCGGCTCGGGCACGGAGTCCGCAGCGTGGAGGACCCGGCCGTACTGCAACAGGTCGTGAATGCCGGGGTTGCGCTTGAGGTCTGTCCGGTGTCCAACGTCGCTCTCGGGGTCTACGACACGATCGAGGAGGTGCCCGTGCCGGAGTTGATGTCGGCCGGCATACCTGTCGCCCTGGGCGCCGACGACCCACTGCTGTTCGGGTCCCGGCTGGCTGGACAGTACGCGCTGGTGCGGGCTGCGCACAGACTGGACGACCCCGCGTTGGCCGAGCTGGCGAGGATGTCTGTGCGCAGCTCGCTGGCACCCGAGGAGGTGCGGGCCCGATTGCTTGCTGACGTCGATGCTTGGCTCGGTGACAAGGTCACAGCGAGCAGTTGACCAGCACCGGCTCGTTGACGAGGTCGACGCCGAACTCGGCTCGCACACCGTCGCGCACCTCGCGGGCCAGCTCCAGCAGGTCTGCGCTGGTCGCTGCTCCACGGTTGGTCAGCGCAAGGGTGTGTTTGGTGGAGATACGGGCCGGGCCGCCGCCGTGGCCGCGGCTGAAGCCGGCATGTTCGATCAGCCAGGCGGCGCTGGTCTTGACCCGCCCGTCGTCGGTGGGCCAGCGCGGAGCATCGGGGGGCAACCGGTCCGCATCGTCGTAGGACAGCAACGGGTTGGTGAAGAACGACCCTGCGCTCCAGGTGTCATGGTCGTCCGGGTCGAGGACCATGCCCTTGTCCGCCCGCAGCGCCAGCACGGCGTTGCGCACCTGTATCAAAGGCCGGCGCTGGCCGGTCTCTGCGCCCAGGGCCCTGGCCAGCTGCGGATAGCTCAGCGGCGCACCCAGGTCGCCCAGCGGCAGCTGGAAGGTCACTTCCAGCACCAGGAAACGGCCGGGCTCAGACTTGAACCGACTGGTCCGGTAGCCGAAGCCGCAGTCGCCGTTAGCGAAGGTGCGCTGGCGGCGCTCGACCCGGTCCCAGGTGCGCACGGTGGCGATCGCCTGGGCCACCTCCTGCCCGTAGGCGCCGACGTTCTGCACCGGCGTCGCCCCCACCGAGCCGGGTATGCCCGCCAGCGCCTCAATGCCCACCCAGCCGGACTGCACCGCACGGGCGACCAAGGCATCC
>JACCYS010000021.1 GCA_013696365.1 Nocardioidaceae bacterium | reverse complement strand
ATCGCCTTCTTGGTGCCGCTGCCGCAGGCCCTCGACCCGCTGCTGCTCACGGTGATGGCCGCCGCGGTCGTCCTGACGGTGGTGACCGGGGCGGACTATGTCCTTCGCGCGTTGGCGCTGCGGCGTTCCGCAGCCCCCAATCAGTCAGCCAGCCGCGGGTGATCAGCCTGCCGTCATACGCCCGCCAGGTGTTGACCATGCTTGCGGGGACCCACCAGAGCGTCGGCACCGCCGAGTCCCTGACCGGCGGACTGCTGTGCGCCACGCTTGTGGCCGCGCCGGGAGCGTCCAGTGTCGTTCGTGGTGGGATCGTTGCGTATGCAGGCGACCTCAAGGTCGACCTGCTCGGCGTGCCTGCCGACGTGATCGCCCAGCACGGCACCGTCGCCGCAGCAACCGCCCGTGTCATGGCCAGCCAAGCGCGGTCGGTTCTCGGCGCTGACTGGGGGGTCGCAGCGACCGGTGTCGCCGGTCCGGACGGCAGCGAAGGGCAGCCGGCCGGCACGGTGCATGTGGCTGTCGCCGGCCCTCAGCAGGTCGTCAATCAAATCCTCGACCTGCCAGGTGACCGCGACGCGGTACGTGCGGGAACGGTTCGGGCGGCGCTGGTGTTGTTGCTCAACGAGATCGGACCGGGCGACGCGCCGAGGTACGCCGACTGACCGCGCAACGCCGCTCGGGGTACGGTGAAGGTCTTGCCGCGGCCGCGAGGCAGCGGGCCATGAGGGCTATCACGGAGGTGCACGATGCGCGACCAGCTCGCATTGCGCAGCGTGATCGGCGACGTGCTCCGCCAACGCCGCATGCGCCAGGGGCAGACCCTGCGGCAGATCTCGGCTGCGGCGCGGGTGAGCCTCGGCTATATCTCCGAGATCGAGCGTGGCCAGAAGGAAGCCTCCAGTGAGATGCTGGCTGCGCTGTGCACCGCCCTGCAGGTGCCGCTGTCGGCGGTGCTGCGCGACGTCAGCGACCGGCTCGTTATCGAGGAGACCCGGCTGTCGCGACATTCTGGCGACGAGCGCCGGTTGGCGTTGGCGGTGGAGTCGATCGAGCAGCAGGTGCCGCTGGGCACCTCTGATCGACACGGCGACGTGGTCGTCGCGGCCTGACTCCGCAACACGACACCGCGGTGCGCACGCCAGGCCGATGCTTTGCAGTTTGCACAATCGGTGCACCTGAGCGGGACGGCGGCCGTTCACTCCGGCTGTGATCAGGCCGGCTGACCCGGTGTCGACGGGCGGTTTGGCGGGCGGACACCGGTCAGCCGCGCAGCCGCAGCCCGCGAGGCGTGGCGTGAAAGCCGGCCAGCTCCAGCGCCCCGCCCAATGGCGTCCCGAGCACCTGCGCCCCGTCGGCGCGCTCGACGGTCACCTTGCCCAGAGACCCGTCGCGCACCGCGAGCGCAAGCGCGTCCACCGCCGGGCCCAGCTGCTCGTCGTCGGCGCTGAACGTCAGGAGCGTCCGGCCGCCCCGCTCGACGTACAGCACCAGCGCCCCGTCCACCAGCACCACCAGCGCACCCGCCTTGCGCCCCGGCCGGTGGCCGGTGCCGGGCTCGCCGGCACGTTTGTCCGGCCAGGCCAGGGCCGCACCGTACGGGTTGGCCGGGTCGGTGGCGGCCAGCGTGAGCGCCCGTCGCGGTGCGGCGAGCTGCTCGCTGGCATCGCCCGCCTCGGCGCGCAGCCGGTCGACCGCGCCCGCCCCGGCGAACTGGGCGGCACCCAGTGAGCCGATGAAGTAGCCGCGGCGGCATCGGCCGGCGTCCTCGAAGGCGGACAGCACCTTGTAGACCCCGGCGAAGCCACCGTCGATGCGCTCGCTGACCACCGCCCCGCGGGTCAGCACCCCGTGCCGCTCCAGCAGCAGCTCGGCGGCCGCATGGGTGCGCAGCGTCCGGTCGTTGTCCCGGTCGGGCAGCAGTGACCAGCGACCTGCCGCCGTCGGCGGGCCAGACCGCGATGGCAGCGGGGCACGCCCCATCCGGCCCGCCCGGCCAACTCTGCCTCGCTGTCCGCCCGGCGTGGGGTAGCGCGCGCGGGGCGTGCTGCGGCGCGTGCGATGCGCACCCCTGCTGCCGCTGGTCAGCGTCCGCAGCGGCGCAAGCGTGTCGTTGCTGATGTGCCCGGACCAGACCAGCTCCCACAAGGCGGTGTGCACGGCATCGTCGTCGGTGGCGCCGACCACCTGCGAAAGCTGGCGGAAGAAGTACGCCCCGCCGCCTGCGAGGGCCTCGACAACGCGGGTCGGCAGCTCGCCGAGCTCAGCCAGCGGCATCGGGTCCGGCAGCGTGAGCGTCGCGGTGTCCGACAGGTGCAGACCCACCCAGCCGTCGGCACCGGGCAGGCCGCCGGCGCCCGCCCAGATCACCTCGCCGGCGGCGGTCAGCTCGTCGAGCATCGCCGGCTGATAGTCGGCGACCCGTGCCTGCAGCACCAGCGATTCCCATGCCGACGCGGGCACGGCGCAGCCAGCCAGCTGCTCGACGACGGTCAGCACGCCGCCGGCGCCCCGCAGTCGACCGCCGACGTGTTGCCAGGTCGGCAGGAAGCGGCCCAGCGTCGCCGGCTCGACCGGCTCGACCTCGGCGCGCAGCGCGGCCAGCGACCGCCGCCGCAGCCGGCGCAAGACCTCGCTGTCGCACCACTCGCTGCCCCGCCCACCCGGACGGAACTCGCCCTCGACCACCCGCCCCGCCGAGGCCAGTCGCCTCAGCGAGTCCAGCACGACGGCGCGGCCGAGCCGCCACCGACCGGCCACCTCGTCGGCCGTGAACGGACCGTGGCAGCGGGCATAGCGCGAGACTAGGTCGCCGAGGGGGTCGTCCACCGGCTCGCTGAATGCGCCAGCCAGGCCCGGTGGCACCGGCACACCGAGTGCGTCCCGCAGCCTGGCAACGTCCTCGACCACCGCCCACCAAGGCTGCCCGCCGATCACCACCTCGACTGCCCGCCGAGCCGAGCGCAGGCCGGACAACCAGTCGCCGACCGGCGCCCCCGGCCGGGTGCGCTCGGCCACCTCGGCAGCGGTCAGTGGTCCGATCAGGCGGAGCAGGTCGGCAACACCCTCGGCGTCTCGGGCCTGCCGCTGCTCCGTGCGGCGTTGCAGCTCGGCTTCGAGGTCGGTGACCACCGACTCGTCGAGCAGGTCGCGCAGCTCGGCGCGACCGAGCAGCTCGGCCAGCAGCGTGGAGTCCAACGACAGGGCGGCTGCGCGTCGCTCGGCCAGGGGGCTGTCGCCCTCGTACAAGAAGGCCGCAACGTAGCCGAACATCAGCGACCGGGCGAACGGCGACGGTGTCACCGTGTCGACCTGGACGACCCGCACTGAGCGGGCCTCGACACGTCGCAGCAGCTCGGTCAGGGCTGGAACGTCGTAGACGTCTTGCAGCACCTCGCGGACGGTCTCGAGCACGATCGGAAAGCTGGGATAGCGCCGGGCGACCTCGAGCAGCTGTGCGGAGCGCTGCCGTTGCTGCCACAGCGGGCTGCGGCGGCCCGGGTCGCGGCGGGGCAGCAGCAGCGCCCGCGCCGCGCACTCGCGGAACCGGGCCGCGAACAGCGCGGACCCGCCCACCTCGGTGGTGACGAGCTGGTCGATGTCGTCGGGCTCGAGCATGAAAAGCTCCGCGCCGGGTGGGTCGGCGTCGGTGTCCGGGACCCGGATGACGATGCCGTCGTCGCTGGCCATCGCCTGCCCGTCGACGTCCAGTCGCTCGCGCAGCCGAGCCCCGATCGCCAACGCCCACGGTGCATGCACCGGCAGGCCGTACGGGGAGTGCAGCACCACCCGCCAGTCGCCGAGCTCGTCGCGGAAGCGCTCGACCAGCAGTGCCCGGTCGTGCGGCACATGACCGGTCGCGTCCCGCTGCTCGCCCAGGAACCCCATCAGGTTGCTGGCCGCCCAGTCGTCCAGACCGGCGCGCCGGCAGCGTTCCAGGGCCGTCTCGGGTGCGGCGCCGGACACCTCACGGACGAAGGCCCCGAGCGCGGCCCCCAGCTCGGCCGGTCTGCCTTGGGCGTCGCCCTTCCAAAACGGCAGGCGTCCCGGCTGGCCGGGTGCAGGTGAGACCAGCACCCGGTCGTGCGTGATGTCCTCGATCCGCCAGCTGGTGGCACCGAGGGCGAACACGTCGCCGACTCGCGACTCGTAGACCATCTCCTCATCGAGCTCACCGACTCGCCTGGCGGCGCCTTCGGCACCGACCAGGAAGACCCCGTACAGGCCCCGGTCGGGGATGGTGCCCCCCGAGGTCACCGCCAGCCGCTGGGCACCGGGGCGGCCACTCAGCGAGCCGGCAACGCGGTCCCACACGATGCGGGGCCGCAGCTCGGCAAACTCCTCCGACGGGTAGCGCCCGGCCAGCAGGTCGAGGCTGGCCTCGAACGCGGAGCGCGGCAGCGTGGCGAACGGGGCGGCGCGCCGCACGGTCGCAAACACGTCGTCGACCTGGAGGTCGTCGATCGACACCATGGCCACCACCTGCTGGGCCAGCACATCGAGCGGGTTCTGCTGGACGGCGAGCGACTCGATCTGACCGGCGCGCATTCGTTCGACGGTCACCGCTGCTTGCACGAGGTCTTGCCGGTGCTTGGGAAACACCACCCCGCGCGACACCTCACCGACCTGGTGGCCAGCCCGGCCCACCCGCTGCAGCCCGCTGCCCACCGACGGTGGGGCCTCCACCTGGACGACCAGGTCAACCGCCCCCATGTCAATGCCGAGCTCGAGGCTGCTGGTGGCCACCACACAGGGCAGCCGGCCGGACTTGAGGTCGTCCTCGATCAGTGCCCGCTGCTCCTTACTCACCGAGCCGTGGTGCGCTCGCGCCAGCAGCTGGCCGGTCCCGTACGACTGGCCGCTTTGAGCCATCACCTCGGCCGGGGGGCGGGCGGGCTGTCCCTCATCGGGTCGCTGGCTCTCGTGTGCATCCGCGTCGTCGGCGCGGTCTGCGGCGATCTCGTTCAGCCGGGCGGTCAGCCGCTCGGCCAACCGTCGCGAGTTCGCGAACACGATCGTCGACCGGTGTTGGCCGATCAGGTCGGCGATCCGCTCCTCGACGTGCGGCCAGATCGATGTGGACGGCGCTTGACCCGGCTCGTCGGGCCCCTCACCGCCGCCGGGTCTACCGGTGCTGCCGAGGTCGCTCATGTCCTTGACCGGCACCACAACACCCAGGTCGAAACGCTTCTCGCTCGGGGGTTGCACCACCCTGCAGCGGGCCGCGCCGCCGAGCCACCGGCCCACCTCGTCGGTCGGCCGGACGGTGGCCGACAGACCGATGCGCTGCGCGGGGGAGTCGAGCAACGCGTCCAGCCGCTCCAGCGACAGCGCCAGATGGGCTCCGCGTTTGGAGCCCGCGACGGCATGCACCTCGTCGATGACCACCGTCTGTACGCCGCGCAGCGACTCGCGCGCCTGTGAGGTCAGGACCAAGAAGAGCGACTCCGGCGTGGTGATGAGCACGTCTGGCGGGCGGGCGGCCAACCGGCGCCGTTCGTCCGGCGGGGTGTCCCCGGTGCGGATCCCGACCCGGACATCCGGGGCGGGCAGACCCAGCCCTGAGGCAGCCTGACGGATCCCAGCGAGGGGGGCCCGCAGGTTGCGCTCGACGTCGACCGCCAGCGCCTTCAACGGGGAGACGTACAGCACCCTGCAGCGTCGCTTCAGGTCGGGCTCGACCGGTTGCCCGGCGAGCCGGTCGAGCGCCCACAGGAAGGCCGCTAGCGTCTTTCCCGAGCCGGTCGGAGCCACGACCAAGGTGTGCTCACCGGACGAGATCGCATCCCACGCGCCGACCTGTGCGGAGGTGGGTGCGGCAAAAGCTCCAGTGAACCAGCCCCGGGTCAACGAGGAGAACCGGGCCAGCACCTGCTCGGCGTCGGGGGTGCCTGCTGGTTGCTGGGACCGGGACCTACTCACGATGACGATTCTGGCCGACAGCGCCGACAATCGCCCGCGGCGGGGATCCTGGTCAGCGCAGGGCGACCGGCACCCGGGACCAGCTGCGCCCGTCGTCTGGGGTGCGCAGCAGCCGTCCGCGGAACGTTGCCACCCAGCACTTGTCCGTCGCGCGGACGGTGTAGTCGTCGCCAACGAGGTCCAGTCCGCGCGCCCCGGCACCAAGATCGGTCGTCCGACCGTCTGCGTCCACCCGGAAGACGCGCTTGCCCGCTGCCGCCACCGCCGTTCCATCCCCCCACGCCCCGAGCCCGGCGTCAGTTGCGCCGGGGAGACGGGTGGTCGACCAGCTCGGGCTGTCCAGTCCATCACTCACATCAGCCACGAACAGGGTGCTGCCGGTGTCGCTGAAGCACAGGCACCACAGGGTGGTGCCATCCGTTGCTACCGAAGGAGCGCGGCTCTTGCACGGCGCAGACACCCGCTGCCAGTCCGAGTCTGTCGTCCGGGCCACGAGTCCCACGACATCGGGGAAGTCATCGGCGGTGACAGTGGCGCCGACGATGTCCCCCCCGGCGAACGGCCGTCCGACGCGTTCACCGGCGCTGAACGGTGCTTGGGCGGTCTCCCAGTCGTCGCTGCCGACCGGTGACGTCGCGAGCGCCTCGGCGTCGGCCTCGTCGAACACCACCACGGACTCGTCGGTACCTCCGACGAGACCGCGTACCGGACGGTCACCGGCTAGGTCGACCGATTGCCAGCTCTGCCCGCCGTCGTGGCTGGCGGCCATACCGGTGCCCGCCACCACCAGGTCGGTGCCGTTGTCGGCGACTGCCAGGTGCCGAAAGTCCTCGATGTCGCCGTCGCTTGTGTCGCCGGATGGCGAGAGCTCCTGCCAGGTCCTTCCCTGGTCCGTGCTGTGCACCACCACCGGGCACAAGGCTGCTCGACCACAGTCGGGGGATGCCAGCGCCCAGACCGACCTGTCGTCGGGCACCTGCAGGTCATACACGGACAGCGGGCCGGGGGGCACCCGGGCGGACGCCGCATCGCTGGTCGCCTGCTCGCCGGAGGCGGTGGGTGTGCCCGCACCGGGCGGCTCGGTGGATGCCTGCGGGGTTGTCTCACCTTGGGCGACTGGCGCCTCGGCGGGCGCAAGGTCGTCGACGACGACCGTCATGCTGGTCGCGACAGTGGCCACTGCTGCCGCGGTGGCTGCGACTGCCCCGGCGGTCCGGCGGGCACGGCGGCGTCGCCCACCGCGGTGCACCCGGGCCAAGAAGCCGTGGGCGTCCACATTCCTCGGGTCGTGGCCAACGGCGCCCCCGTGTTGGAAGGCCGCCTGCAGCCGGTCACCATCGAGCCGGTCGTCGGGCAGATCGTTATCGGTCATGACCGCCCCTGTCGTCCGGAAGCAGCGTGCGGAGCTTGGCCATCGCCTTCGATGCCTGGCTCTTCACCGTGCCGGTCGAGCAGCCCAACACTCGGGCTATCTCGGCCTCGGACAGATCCTCGTAGTAGCGCAGGGCCAGCACCGCGCGCTGTCGCGGTGGCAGGGTTTGCAGCGCGTGCCACAGGTCGTGGTCACGGTGGCTGTCGACATGTGCCCTGTCGGGTGGCTCATCGGTGACGGTCTCGCGGCGCAGCCGGCGCCAGATGCTGATATTGCGGTTCACCATGACGCGCCGTACGTAGGCGACAGGGTCGTCGCGCTCATCCAGCCGCGACCAAGCCAGCAAGGTGCGCTCCAGCGCGTCCTGCACCAGATCGGCCGCAGCTTCCGAGTTGCCGGTGAGCATTCGTCCGAAGCGCAGCAGCTCAGGCAGGCGGGCGCGAACGAAACCATCGAAGTCCGCGGCCTCGTCGCTGCTGGCGTCTACGCCTGCCGTTGGGCTGGCGGGGAGGGCCCCGGTCTCTGCGCCCACCCTGCCGCGACCACCGCGTGCCGCGTCCATGACCGCCCCTGTCGTGTCGACAGCCCGCTCGTCGTCAAAGCCGCCCCCGGACAGGTCGAACAGACGCACGAATCCTGTCACACCGGCCGGTGCCGGAGCGAGCAATGCCACTGCAGTCACCTCTACTTCACGTCTCAACTGTCCATGTGGTTGCCTCGCGGCCGGTGCCACGCTGCGGCGCTGCACCGCTCAGCCGCGTAATTGCGTGGACAGCGCCTTTAGGCTGGCGCTCATGGGTGCCAGGCCTCTCGGGCAAACCGCAGACCGGCCGGACGTCGCAGACCCTCCGCTCGATGTGCTCGTGCACGCACGTGGCCTGCGCAAGTCGTACGGCCAGCTTGAAGCGGTGCGCGGCATCGACGTGACCGTCCGTCGCGGTGAGGCGTTCGGCTTCCTCGGGCCGAACGGTGCGGGCAAGTCCTCAACGATGCGGATGATCGCCGCGGTGTCGACGGCCAGCGACGGATCGCTGCGGGTGCTGGGGATGGACCCGGCCACCGACGGGCCGGCCATCAGGGCCCGGTTGGGAGTCTGCCCACAAGACGACACCCTCGACTCCGAGCTCACCGTGCGCGAGAACCTGCTGGTCTACGGCCGCTTCTTCGGCCTGTCGCGCGCCGAGGTCGCGCGTCGCGCCGATGAGTTGCTGGCCTTCGTCCAGCTCGGCGACCGCGCCGGTGCGCGGGTCGAGCAACTGTCCGGTGGCCTCAAGCGCCGGCTCACCGTCGCCCGCTCACTCATCAACGAGCCCGAGCTGTTGATGCTCGACGAACCCACCACCGGGCTGGACCCGCAGGCCCGGCACCTGTTGTGGGACAGGCTGTTCCGCCTCAAGCAGCAGGGCACCACGCTGCTGCTGACGACGCACTACATGGACGAGGCCGAGCAGCTGTGCGACCGGCTGGTGGTGATCGACGAGGGAGTGATCGTCGCCGAGGGGTCGCCAGCCCAGCTGATCCGGGACCACTCCAGTCGCGAGGTGTGTGAGTTGCGCTTCGGCGTTGACGACCACGACGGCGTTGCGGCGCGGTTGGCCCACCTGGGCGAACGGGTGGAGGTGCTGCCCGACCGGCTGCTGGTCTACGCCGCCGACGGCGAGAGCGTCGCCCAGGCCGTGCACGATCTGGGCCTCACACCCCGCAGCACGCTTGTACGGCGCAGCACGCTCGAGGATGTCTTCTTGCGGCTTACCGGTCGATCGTTGGCCGACTGATGACGTCCTCACCGGGGGTGCCGGTCACTGACGCGCCCAACGGGCTGGTGTGGCGCCAGTTCGACCACTGGCGCGTCCGGTGGCGCCGAACCTGGCGGGGGAGCGCGGTCACCAGCTTCGTGCTGCCGATCCTCTACCTGTTGGCGATGGGTGTCGGGTTGGGCGCCTACGTCGACGAGGGTGGTGGCCGAGAGTCGCTTGGTGGCGTGGACTATCTCGACTTCATCGCCCCGGGACTGCTGGCGACCGCGGTGATGCAGACTGCGGTCGGCGCCTCGACCTGGCCGGTGATGGGGGCCATCAAGTGGGACAAGACGTACTTCGCGATGATCGCGAGCCCGCTGCGTACCCGCGATGTGCTGGTCGGCAACCTGGGCTTCGTCGCGGCCCGGCTGGCGATGTCCGCTGCGGTGTTCTGGCTGGTGCTGTGGGGGTTCGGGGTGTTGGTGATGCCATGGGCGATGCTGGCTGTGCCCGTGGCGATTGTCGTCGGGATGGCGCATGCGACCCCGCTGTTTGCGCTGTCGGCGTGGCTCGAGCGGGAGACCGGCTTCATGCTGGTCTATCGGGTGGGTGTGGTCCCGATGTTCTTGTTCTCCGGCGCCTTCTTCCCCATCTCGCAGCTGCCGGGCCTGGTGCAGTGGTTGGCACAGGCACTGCCGCTGTACCACGGGGTCGAGCTCATCCGCGGGCTCACCCTCGGGCGGCCGGACCTGCTCGCTGACGGTGCCCACGTGGCATACCTGCTGGTGTGGTGCGTGCTGGGCTTCGTGCTTGCCGACCGTGCGTTCGCGCGTCGGCTCGCGGGCTGATCCGATGAGCACCGGAGTCGTCCGACCGCCGCTGGGCCGCTTCGCCGCCCAGCATTTGGTGGCACGCAACTACCTGGTCTACCGACGCGACTGGGTGGTGTTCGTCACCGGTTTCCTCGAGCCCCTGTTGTACTTGTTGTCGATCGGGCTGGGCATCCAGCAGCTCGTCGGTGACTTCGTGCTCGCCGACGGCAGCCGCGTGACCTACACCGAGTTCGTGGCGCCGGCGATGCTGGCGGCCTCGGCGATGAACGGTTCGCTGTTCGACGCAACGTTCGGGGTGTTCTTCAAGCTCAAGTACGAGAAGGTGTACGACGCCGTGTTGGCGACTCCGCTGCGTCCGGTCGACGTGGCGGTTGGCGAGCTGGTGTGGTCGCTGCTGCGCGCTGCGGTCTATGCCGCCGCCTTCGTCGCCTTCATGGCGATCCTGGGGCTGACCGGCTCGTGGTGGGCTCTGCTCGGGCCGGTCGCCGCCGTCGTAATCGGCTATGCCTTCGCCGGCGCCGGGATGGCGCTGACCACCTGGATGCGCAGCTGGCAGGACTTCGACTTCATCACGCTCGCGGTGTTGCCGATGTTCTTGTTCTCGGCAACGTTCTTTCCGCTCAATCGCTATCCCGACGGGGTGCAGTGGCTCGTGCAGCTGACCCCGCTGTATCACGGCGTGGTGCTCTGTCGCGGGCTCACCACCGGCGCACTTGGGGTCGACCTGCTGGTCGCGGTGGCCTACCTGGTGGCTATGGGCTCCATCGGCTTGGCCGTCTCGTCTCGCCGGCTCGGCACCCTGCTGCTGCGCTGATCCGCAAAGTTGTCACCGGCACACGGTGCTCTAACACCGTGTGCCGGTGACAACTCGCGGAGCGGGTGCGGCTGGGCGGCCGCCGCGTCTGCGCTCGGTGCTGGCTCGGCCCGGCTACCGGCGGCTCTTCGCCGCCCGCACCGTCAGCCAGGTGGGTGACATCGCGCAGTTCACCACCATCGCGCTGCTGATCTATGAGCTGACCGGTTCCGGCATCGGGGTCTCCGGCGTGGCGCTGGCCGAGATCGCACCAGTGCTGCTGCTAGCGCCGCTGGCCGGTCCGCTGGTTGACCGGCTGCCCCGCGTACAGGTCATGCTGGCCGCCGACATGGTCCGGCTGG
>JACCYS010000013.1 GCA_013696365.1 Nocardioidaceae bacterium | reverse complement strand
GTGGCGCAACTGGTGGTACGGCCCTGACTCTCGCACACGGCATCGGAGGGCCTCCGACCTGCCGCTACCGCTTACCAGCGTGCTCGTCGGCGCCGGCTGGGCGCTCACGGTCTCGTTCGTGATCCTTGCCCTGTCATGGAAGAACTCCCGGTTCGACCGAGAAGCGGCCGGTCGCGCGCTGCCCACGTGGGTGGACGCAGCCGTTGGCTCCCGGTGGTTGCGCGGCGCGGTCCGGGCGATCGGCTTGCTGATCGCCGCGTGGACCGCGTGGGCCGCACTGGCCGGCCCCGACTCGCCGGCCAACCCCACGCTCGGTGTCTTCTACATCTACCTCTGGGTGGGGATGGTGCCGCTGAGTCTGCTGCTGGGCAACATCTGGCCGCTGCTGTCACCGCTGCGGACGCTGCATCTGGCAATGACGCGTCTGGTCGGCGCTGCCGCGGACAGTGCCATGCGGGCGTACCCGACGTGGCTGGGTTACTGGCCGGCAGCGGTAGGGCTCTTCGCCTTCGTATGGACCGAGCCGGTCTATCCACGGGCAGGCTTCGTGTCCACCGTCGTCGTCTGGTGCCTGCTATACGCCGCGGTAATGCTGGTGGGCTCCGCGGTGTTCGGTGTCGGTTGGTTCGAGCGCGCGGACCCGTTCGACGTCTGGTTCGGCATGGTCGCGCGACTATCAGTCTGGGGGCGCCGCGACGGCCGACTGGTGGCCCGCAATCCGCTGGTGAACCTGGCCGGCACGCCGGTGGGCCGCGGCCTGGTGGGCGTCGTCTCGGTCCTGCTCGGTTCGACGGCCTACGACAGCTTCAGCGCCTCGAACTGATGGGTGGAGCGCACCTCTGCGCCGGGAACGCTGGATCCGATGCTGCGCGACACCCTGGTCTTGGCAGGCATCGTGTTGGTGGTGGCGCTGACCTTCTCCGCAGCTGCGGTGCTGGGCAGCAAGCTCACCGGCGCCGATCGCAGCGCCCTGCCGGCACTGCTGGCGCACTCACTGGTGCCCATTGCCGTCGGCTATATCGGTGCGCACTATCTGACCCTGCTGTTGGAGTCCGGTCAGCGATACCTGGTCTATCTATCCGACCCGCTGGTCACCGGTCGGCATGACTATCTGGGCACGATCGACTGGGAGACACACTTCTTTCTGTCTGTCCGCCCCGGGCTGCTGGCGGGCCTCAAGGTTGCCCTGGTCATCGCCGGCCATGTGCTGGCGGTGGTGGCCGTCCATGATCGCGCGCTGCGCGTGCTGCCCAGCCGGGCGGCGGTGACCGGGCAGCTGGTCATGTTGGTCGTGATGCTCGGCTACACCGTCGGCGGGCTGCTGCTGCTGTTCAGCGTTTGACGACAGCTCGGTGGGTACGAGATCGACGACGACCCCGTCGACCGACCGACGCCGTACCGTCCAGCCCGAGCTCGACGCCGACGGCGGTGCACAGCTCTTCCAGCGCCAACCCAAGCGCAGACGATGACTCACCCACCGCCTGGCCGTTCGTCCAGGCATGGTCCACCGCCGGCAGGTCGTGCGGGAGGTAGGCCAGCGGCACCTCGCCGATTGCCCGCAACAGAGTTGCCGATACCTCGTCGCGGGACCAGCACAGACCCCGGCGCACCTTGTTGACCACGAGCCGCACCGCCGCCGTGGGGACCAGCTCACGCAGGTCGCTGCGCGCCCGGGCGAGCCGGGTCAGGCCCAGCGGGTCAGCGCTGCCAACTGCCAGCACCATCTCGGCGTGCTCCAGCACGGCGGTGGTCGCGCCGTTGCGCCGCGGTGCTGCCGTGTCGAAGGCAAGGTCGTCGTCTTGCTCGATGCAGAAACCGCAGTCCACGACCACCAGCTGTGCACTGGCCCGAGCCACCGTGAGCAGCTCACGGATCGCTGCCGGACGCAGCGCGGTCCAGCGATCCGCTCTGGGCAACCCGGTCAACACTCGCAGATGCGGTCCGATGGTGCGGGCAGCGGCCGCGAAGGCAGGTCGGTCGAGGGTGCCGGCCGAGGCCGCGCGGACAGCCGACAGCACACCGGAGACCTCATCCAGCACGGCGAGCATCTGCCCAGTTGCGCCGCCGTAGACGTCGGCGTCGATCAGCACGGTGCTGATTTGCTGGCGAGCAGCCGCAGCCGCCACCCCAAGCGCCACGGTGGAGCGGCCCGGGGCACCGGTAGGCCCCCACACGGCCACCACCTGCCCGTTCCGGTCCGGTGCCGCGGTGTCGAGATCGACACCGACATCGACGACAGGCGTTGTCGGCACCGCGATCACGTCGTCGGCGGCATCGAGCAGCGCCTGCAGCAGCAGCGGCGGGTCGGCCGCAAGGTCCGCGGGCAAGACTCTGTCGACTCCCAGACGACGGCTCCGCTCGGCGTCGACCGGATCCTCGGCAACGACCAGCGTGGCCACCTGACACTCGCCGAGTCGAGCGACCACGTCGGCGTCCCAGCCATCGATGCGAGACGACACCAGCACCAGCGAGCCACGCCCCGCGGCAGCAGCCGCCACCAGGTCGGGCAGGTCGACACACCGCCTCGCCAGCCGCACCGGGGACGTCGGCGCAGCCAGGATCGGCAACAGCGGTGACTCCCATCCGGCGCCGGCCGCCGCCACCAGCACCTGTGCCTTCTCGGCCATCTCAGCCGCCCACCCGGACCAGCACAACCCGGCCGTTGCCGATGGCGCCCAGCACGTCGCCCAGTAGGCGCGCAGAACGAGTCTCGGCAAGCCGGACCACGACCTGACGACCGGCCGAACCCAGCGCGTCGACCTCACCCGCCACCGTGACCGGGACACCCCGCAGCACCCGCTGTGCTGCCGACGGCCGGACAGCAGTGTCGTCGGTCGGCACCACCCATACATCCACCACGTCGCCCACTGCCAGGTTGACCGGTGCGGCGCCGACCTCCACCGAGAGCGGGACGTCAGTCCGGGTCTGCGCCCCAGGCGCCTCCAGTGCTCCCGCCGGCACCAGCTCACCGGCCTCCAGGTCGCGGTCGAACACCCCCGCCGGTTCGGTGCCGGTGCCAAGGTAGGTCGTGGCGCTCGCCCCGTCCGTGAGCAGTGCACGTCCTGGCACTAGGTCGACGTCGGCCACCTCGTCGCCAGCACGAACAGCGTCAGCGGTGACCCATACCGGGACCGACTCGTCGGCGGCGGCCACCACGCGGGCACCGATTAGCGTGGACACCGCCACCAGCAGCAACCCCAGGGCGAGCCGAGGGTCGCGCCACCCGGCTCGACGCAATCGGATGGCCGCCGGCGACCGAGGTTTGTGCGGCGAGGCGTCAAGCGGGCTGGCAGGACGAACATCGGTCGCGGACATGTCGGACATTGTGTATAACTTCGCGGCCACGTCCAGACTGTCCACAGACTTTGTTAGACCCGTCTGTCACGTGCTCCCCTGCTGGCACACTGACCTCATGCCACTGGGGTCTGGGGCCACGCGCTTCCTCCATCTCGCCGACGTCGCCGAGATCCTGAACATCTCTGCCAAGCAGACGTATGCACTGGTGCGGCACGGAGATCTGAAGGCGGTCAAGATCGGTCGGCGGGGCGCCTGGCGGGTGGAAGCCACTGAGCTCGAGGCATACATCGAGCGGTTGTACTCCGAGACGCAGTCGTTCATCGAGGAGCATCCCTTCGGCGAGCAAACTGCTGGTGCCGAGGACACCTCGGGTGCCGAAGACGGCTGACTCGCAGGCGCTCACAGCTCCTCGGCGTCGGCAGCATGCGCGACCGCGACGCCGGCCCAGCAGATCATCAGCACTGGCAGGCCCGAGCCCCGATCGATCTCGACGAAGTCTGCGCCTACCTGTCGCACCTTCCCTCGCACCCTGGCGCCGTCCACCCGGGTGAGTCGCACCACGGCTCGGTCGGCCGCCAGCCGGCGCCAAGCCGCTGCCCAGGTGAGCGGCACCGGCCCGGTCGTGGCGGGTGCGGCCCGCGCGGCACCCTCGACGGTGAGCACTGAGGCCATCGGCACCAGGGCCTCGCTCAAGCCGTCGGTGAGCAACACCCAGTCGGGCCCGACATAGCCGACCGTCCCGCGTACGGGCCCTGCCCCTTGGAGATCGAGGGTGACATGGCGGCCGAGGCTGCCGCGCAGCCGTTCCAGCCACCGAACGGACGCCACCTCGACACGGGTCCGCTCGGTGATCTCCTCGTCGCGCTCGAGAGCAACTAACTCGCCCGCCTCCGCCTCGAGGTCGTCGAAAAGTCGCTGCCAGCGCATCTGTCCCTCCGGTCGTGACGTGACCGTACCGCTGTGGACGCAGGGTTGACCAGGAGTGGTCTAAGGAGGTAAACAATGCTTCTAGTAGTTAAGAGGGCTCTGAAGGATGCCCAAGGAAGGTTTCGGGCTAAGAAGGCTATGAGGGTGAAGCAATCGGCTGGTGTCCTGCGTCGGGCGGCGATCGTCTATTTCGGATGTCTCGGAGTTGCGGCCGTGCTCATCTACGGGGCGCTGCGGAGCCTGGAACACGCTCTGGCACTCGTGGCAGCTCCGCGGGTGGTGCACAGCGTCACCTCGGACGAGCAGATCGAGGCGGCCTTGACCGCCCTCGCGGTCGTTGCTGCGGCCACCGCCTGGGCGGCGTGGTGTGTGACGCTGGCTCGGGTCTGGCGAAGCATGCGGGGGCATCTGCAACCGACTCTGTGCGAGAGCACACCGACCCCGTGGCTGTGGGTGGCAGCCCTGGCCCTGGGCGTCAGTTGGCTTGCCGTGGCACACGGGGCTGCCGTGGCGGCTCCCGAGGCCGACAGACCCAGCACCGAGAGCGACAACAAGAGCGGCGATCGCACTGACGTCGACCACCTGCACGGCCTCGCGATGCCAACGCTGCCCTCGGCTGGTCGACCGCTCGGTGCGCGGGAGGCTGTTCACGTGGTGGTGAGCGGGGACTCGCTGTGGGACCTCGCCGCCGGCCAGATGTCTCCGGGTACTCCGGCCGCCACCGTCGATGCGCGGTGGCGCCGGATCTATGCCCACAACAGGTCAACCGTGGGTGACGACCCCGACCTCCTTATCCCTGGCCAGCGGCTACAGATGCCGGCACCCATACCCACCCGAACAAGGAGTTAGACGCATGACAAGCGTGCTGCGACACATCCCACCGCTGCCCGGTGAAATCATCACCTGGCCAGCGACCGCACCGACAGCGGCGACGCAGCACACGCTCGACCTGGACGTGGCGCCGCCACTGGCCATCGCGACCGGCACCGACACGAGCACCGGCCCGCACCCCCTGCAAGCACGGGCGGCGCGGTTCACGATGGCGGTCATCGAAGCGCTCTCGGGAGACCGGCCGGTCATCCAACTGGAGCGCTGGATGACCCCTACGGCCTTCGACGACATGGCAGAGCTAGCCGCCGTGATGAACCTCTGTAGCGACTCCGTGGCGCGCGCTCAGACAGAGCGACCGCGACTGCTGAGCGTGCACGTCAGCGAGCCCGCGGATGACGTCGCGGAGGTCAGCGGTCACGTCCGGCAGGGGCAACGAAGCCGAGCCGTCGCGCTGCGACTCGAACGGCACGTTGACGGCTGGTTGTGCACCGCCGTCCAGGTCGGGTAGTGCCGACCAGGCTCAGGCCCCAAGCCGCGCCCGAGCCGCCGGGTCGCCGTGGCAGCGCTTGAACTTGCGGCCTGAACCACATGGGCAGGGCGCGTT
>JACCYS010000370.1 GCA_013696365.1 Nocardioidaceae bacterium | reverse complement strand
CGACGCCGACCGGCTGAGCGAGCCGGGGCCGACCGAGACCGACTATCACGGCCGCCGCGCCCTCACCGGTGGGCGGCGGTTGGGTTGCGCCACCCGGGTGCTGCGCGATGCGGTGCTGCGGGTGCCGGCCGAGAGCCAGGTGCACCGACAAGTGGTGCGCAAGGCTGTCGGCCACCAGAGCGTGCCGGTCGACCCGGTGGTGCAGCTGCGCTACGTCGAGGTGCCTGAGCCGACGCTGGCCTCCACCGTCGGCGACCTGCAGCGGCTGCGGGTCGCGCTGGCCGAGCAATGGCAGCTGGGCGCCGAGGGCGCGCAGGTGGGTATCGACCACGCGGCGCTGGTCGGCCTGCAGCCCGCGCTCGCGGTCGGCAACCGGGGCGTGACCGTCGCTGTGCGAAGCGACGGTCCCGAGAGCGTGGTGGTCGCAGTCTGGCCGGGGTTGCGCGACGTGCTGCACGGCGTGGCCTTCGACGTCGGCTCCACGACGCTGGCGGGACACCTGTGTGAGCTGGGCTCCGGTGAGGTGCTCGCGTCGGCGGGCAGGATGAACCCGCAGATCGGCTACGGCGAGGACGTGATGAGCCGGCTGTCGTACGTGCTGATGAACCCCGGCGGCGAACAACAACTGACCTCGGCGGTCCGCGAGGCGCTCGCCGAGATGGTTGCCGATCTTGCCCGCGACGCCGGTGTCGACACCGAGTCGGTGCTCGAGGTGACGCTGGTCGGCAACCCGGTCATGCACCACCTGGCGCTCGGGTTGGACCCGCGCGAGCTCGGCACGGCGCCGTTCGCACTGGCCACGACCGAAGCGGTGACGGTGCGGGCCAGCGAGCTGGGGCTCGGCGTGCACCCCGGTGCGCGGGTGTACGCCCCGCCGTGCATCGCCGGGCACGTCGGCGCCGACACCGCCGCGATGGTGCTGGCCGAGGGCCCGCACCGCGGCCATGACCTCACCCTGCTGGTCGACGTCGGCACCAACGCCGAGATCGTGCTCGGCAACGACGACCTGCTGCTGGCGTGCTCGTCGCCCACCGGGCCAGCCTTCGAGGGGGCGCAGATCACCGGCGGCCAGCGCGCCGCCCGGGGCGCAGTGGAGCGGGTGCGGATCGACCCCGAGACCCTCGAACCACGGCTGCGGGTCGTCGGCTGCGGGTTGTGGTCCGACGACGACGGCTTCGACCGGGCGATCCGGCGCACCGGTATCACCGGGATCTGCGGGTCAGGCATCATCGAGGCCATCGCCGAGCTGTTCCTGGCCGGTGTGGTCACCGCCGACGGCAGAATCGTGCGGCCGGCCGGCAGCCACTCCCCCCGCCTGGTCGAGCACGGCCGGACGCTGGCATTCCGGTTGTGCGACGACCCGGTGCTCGAGGTGTCCCAGACCGACGTCCGCGCCATCCAGCTGGCCAAGGCGGCGCTGCAGGCCGGCTGCAGGCTGTTGATGGACCGCCTCGGCGTGAGCACCGTCGACCGGATCCGGCTGGCCGGCGCCTTCGGCAGCCACATCGACCCGACGTACGCGATGGTGCTCGGGCTGCTGCCCGACTGCGACCTCGACCGGGTCGAGGCGGCCGGCAACTCCGCCGGCACCGGTGCGCTGATGGCGCTGCTGTCGACTTCCGCCCGAGGCGAGGTGGAGCGGGTGACCGCAGCGATCGACAAGGTGGAGACCGCGATCGAGCCCGCGTTCCAGGAGCACTTCGTGCAGGCGATGAGCTTTCCACATGCGCAGCTGCCGTACCCCTGGCTGGCCGAGCGGGTGCAGCTGCCAGTGGCGACATCGACGACCGCGCGACCGGCACGGCGCAGGAAGAGGGCTGAGGTATGACCGTCGAGGACACCGGCGAGAACACCAGCCGGCAGGCCGGCGGGCGAACAGGCGGCAGGCGCCGGAACCGGGAGCGCCCCGTTTCTCCGCCAGGGCCACAGCAACCGCCGTGGCAGCTGCTGCGCCGCCCGTACGAGCCGGTCCGTGCCGTCAGCGACGACCAGCTGGAAGACATCCACCGGGCCTCACTGCGGGTGTTGGCCGAGACCGGCATCAACTTCTTGCACCCCAAGGCGCGGCAGCTGTGGTCCGCCGCGGGCGCCGACGTGCAGGGTGAGCGGGTGCATCTGGACGGCGAGCTGGTTGAGTCGCTGGTGGCGCAGGCGCCGGAGTCGTTCAGGCTGCATGCGCGCAACCCGACGCACACCGTCGAGGTCGGCGGTGACGCGGTGATCTTCGGCAACGTGGCCAGCCCGCCGTACGTCGGGGACGCCGCAGGTGGGCGCCGCGAGGGCAACGTGCACGACTTCGAGAAGCTGGTGCGGCTGTCGCAGACGCTGAACGCGGTTCATGTGCACTGTGGCTATCCCGTCGAGCCGACCGACATTCACGCCTCAGTGCGGCATCTGCACGCCACCAAGATCCTGCTGACCGCCTCGGACAAGGCGATCGCCGCCTACAGCCTCGGGGCACAGCGGACCGCCGACTGCCTGGAGATGGTGCGGATCGCGCGCGGCATCGACGACGAGCAGCTCGACCGGGAGCCGTCGCTGCACACCGTCATCAACGCAAGCTCGCCGCTGCGCTTTGACGAGCCGATGCTCGAGGGCATTCTGCACCTGTCCGCCCGCAACCAGATGGTGATCGTCACCCCGTTCACTTTGGCCGGGGCGATGGCGCCGGTGACGGTCGCCGGCGCCCTCGTGCAGCAGAACGCCGAGGCACTCGCCGGCATCGCCTTCACCCAGCTGGTGCGGCCCGGGTCACCGGTCGTCTACGGCGGGTTCACCTCCAACGTGGACATGCGGTCGGGGTCGCCAGCGTTCGGGACGCCGGAGTTCATGAAGGCCGCGATGGTCGGCGGCCAGCTCGCCCGCCGGGCGGGGGTTCCGTACCGCTCGTCGAATGTGTGCGCCGCGAACGCGGTCGACTCCCAGTCGGCGTACGAGAGTGTGTTTTCGCTGTGGGGAGCGATCATGGGCGGCGCCAACTACGTCTATCACGGGGCCGGTTGGCTCGAGGGCGGGCTGCGCGCCTCGTACGAAAAGATGGTGATCGACGCCGACATGCTGCAGATGGTCGCGTCGTTCCTGCAGCCGCTGATCGTCGACGACGCCACGATGGCGGTCGAGGCGATCGCCGAGGTCGGGCCCGGCGGGCACTTCTTCGGCATCCAGCACACCCAGGACCGCTATCGCGATGCGTTCTTCGCGCCGATGGTGTCGGACTGGCGCAACTACGAGTCCTGGGCTGAGGCCGGCAGCCCGACAGCGCTCAACCACGCATCCCGGCTGGTCGCCGAGTTGACCGAGGTTTACCAAGAGCCGCCGATGGACCGACAGATCGCGGCTGAGCTCGACGACTTCGTCTCCCGCCGGGTCGCCGAGGGCGGCGTCCCCACCGACTTCTAGGAGCAGCAGATGAGATCCACCGCACAGGTCGTCGTCATCGGCGGCGGCGTCGTCGGCGCCAGCGTGCTGTACCACCTGACCAAGGCCGGTGTGCGCGACGTGCTGCTGCTGGAGCGCGGCGAGCTGACCTGCGGGTCGACCTGGCACGCGGCGGGTGGCATGCACACCCTCAACGGCGACCCGAACGTCGCGGCGCTGCAGAAGTACACCGTCGAGCTGTATGAAGAGATTCAGCAGATCTCCGGGGTCGACTGCGGCATCCACCTCAGCGGCGGGCTGATGCTGGCCGAGTCTGAGGAGCGGATGGACTGGCTGCGGATGGCGCAGGCCCGCGGCCGCTATCTCGGCATCGACACCGAGCTGATCACCCCGGCCGAGGCGAAGGAGCAGGTGCCGTACCTGGCGGAGTCTTTCTTCGTCGGCGCCATGCACGACCCGGTGGAGGGCCATGTCGACCCGTCCGGGGTTACCCGGGCGTACGCCCGCTCGGCCCAGATCGCCGGTGCCGAGATCGCGCAGCACACCTGGGTGCAGGCGCTGCGCCGTCGCAGCGACGACAGCTGGGAGGTCGACTGCGGCGACGCGGGCACGGTGGTGGCTGAGCATGTCGTCAACGCCGGTGGCCTGTGGGCACGCGAGGTCGGCCGGATGGTCGGCCTGGAGCTGCCGGTGCTGGCGATGGAGCACCACTATCTGATCACCGAGACCGTCCCCGGGTTGGCGGAGTGGAACGCCTCATCGGGATACGTCGGCATGCACGCCATGGACTTCGCCGGCGAGGTCTACATGCGCCAGGAGGGTGACGGGCTGCTGCTCGGCACCTATGAGCCGAACGGGATGCCCTGGTCCCCACGCCAGACGCCGTGGGACTTCGGCCCCCAGCTGTTGAAGCCCGACCTGGAGCGGATCGGCGCCAACCTCGAGGTGGCCTTCGAACACTTCCCGATCTTTGCCGACGTCGGCATCAAGCAGGTCATCAACGGCCCCTTCACGTTCGCCCCCGACGGCAACCCGCTGGTCGGGCCGGTGCGCGGGATGCCCGGCATGTGGGTGGCTTGCGGGGTGATGGCCGGGCTCAGCCAGGGCGGCGGGGTCGGGCTGGCGCTCGCCAACTGGATCACCGAGGGCGACCCGGGCTTTGACGTGTGGGGCATGGACCTCGCCCGCTTCGGAGAATTCGCGACGCCGGCGTACACCAACGCCAAGGTGCGCGAGAATTACGGCCGCCGCTTCCGGATCGCCTATCCCAACGAGCAGCTGCCGGCCGCGCGGCAGCTGCTGACGTCGCCGGTGCACAGCAGGCTCGACGACGCCGGTGCGGTGTGGGGGGCGTCGTACGGGCTGGAGCACGCGCTGTGGTTCCAGCGCGGGGACGGACCGCGGGTGGAGACGCCGACGCTGCGCCGCTCGAACGCGTGGGACGCGGTCGCTGCGGAGTCGCGGGCGGTCCGCGACGGCGTGGGCCTGATCGAGACCACCGGCTTCGCCAAGTACGAGTTCACCGGGGTGGGGGCGCGCGACTTCCTCGACGGGCTGCTCGCCAACCGGCTGCCGTCGGTCGGGCGGCTGGCGTTGACGCCGATGTTGAACGAGGCCGGACGACTGGTCGGTGACTTCACCGTCGCCGCACTGCCTGCCGTGCCGTCGGCCGGCAGTGCGGGCGCCGAGCGGTTCGTGCTGTTCGGCTCCGGGGTCGCCGAGCGCTATCACCAGCGCTGGTTCGACGCCCGGCTGCCGGCTGCGGGCGACCAGGTGGCGTACCGGACGCTCGGCACCGGGCTGACCGGGTTGGCTCTCGCCGGCCCGGCGTCCCGCGAGCTGTTGCAGGGCCTCACCGACACCGACCTGTCGGCGGGCGCGTTCAACTTCCTCGACATCGCCCGGATCGACGTCGAGATGGTGCCGGTGCTGGCCGGGCGGATCTCGTTCACCGGTGACCTGGGCTACGAGTTGTGGGTGGAGCCCGCCTATCAGCAGCGGCTGTTCGACGTGCTGGCCGAGGCAGGCGAGGCTTTCGGGTTGCGGCTGTTCGGCGCGAGCGCGCTTAACTCGCTGCGGCTGGAGAAGTCGTACGGCTCGTGGGCGACGGAGTACCGGCCGGTGTACGATCCGTACGAGGCGGGTCTCGGGATGTTCGTCAAGCCGGCGAAGGGCAAGTTCGTCGGCCGGGACGCGGCCGAGGCGGTGCGCGAGCGAGGGCCGGGCCGGCGGCTGGTGACGTTCACCGTCGACGCAGCCGACGCCGACGTGATCGGTGACGAGCCGATCTGGCACAACGACGAGGTGGTCGGCCGGGTGACCTCAGGCGGCTATGCGCACGCCTCGCAGGCGTCGGTGGCGCTGGGCTATGTGCCGGCGGCGCTAGCGTCCGCCGACAACGGCTTCTCGATCGAGGTGCTGGGTCAACGCCGCGCGGCGACGAGGCTGGACGAGTGCCTGTTCGACCCCAGCGGGTCGCGGATGCGCGGCTGAAGCTGGCGGGGCCCATCCGTTCAATAAGTGGTCACTGGCGACAACTTCAGCCGCCGAAACGTTGCCGGCTGTGACCACTTGCCGGTGACGCACCGGCCCGACGGGCGGGAAGGCTCACCCGAGGGTGAAGGGGTCGCGGGTCCGAGCGATCAGTTTCGGCAGTCCGCACCGTCGGCGCAGCGCCGGACCACCTTCATGACGACCCCTTCCTCCTCGAACGGGATGCCGTCGTGGTTGGCCAGGACGTAGAGCTCGCCGCGGGCGTCCTCGCCGAAGCCGAGCACGAACAGGTTGATGTGGCCGTTGGTCAGGTTGAAAACGTTGGGCGTGCGCTGGTGCGGGTCGGCCGGGTCCTCCTCGTCGACGACCAGCACCCGTCCGTTGCCGGAGTTGAACCCGTCGGAGTAGTCGCCGAACACGTACCGTCCCTGCAGTCGTGGCAGCTCTGCTCCCCGGTAGACGAACCCGCCGATCGTCGCGACGCCCTCGTCGTGGTCGTACTGCGCGACCGGGTCGATGAGCCCGGCGGGACGTCCGGGTGAGTTCTCCCAGACAAACCCGTCGGAGGGCAGCCCGAGCAGCGCGAAGCCGGCCGGGTTGAACCGGAAGGTGTCTTCCTTGACCCACCAGCCGTAGTTGCCGCCGGCCCGGACCCGCGCGTCCACCTCCTCGAGGTGGTTCTGGCCGACGTCGGCGGCCCAGATGGCACCGGTCCCGCCCAGGTCGGCGCGGTCCGAGGAGGCCCGGAACGGGTTGCGGAACCCGAAGGCGAAGATCTCCGGCCGGGCACCGGCCGTGCCCACGAACGGGTTGCTCGCCGGCACGGTGTACGGCTCACCCGCGGAGGCCCGCGGGTCGATCCGGATGATCTTGCCCAACAGGTTGGACAGCTTCTGCGCGTTGCCGGGCCCGGTGTGGCTGATGCACGGACCCTCCCCGGCGAGGCCAAGCTGCCCGTTCTGGTCGTCGGCACAGCCACCGTCGCCCAAGGTGAGGTACAGCAGGTCCCGGTCGGAGGCCCGGGTGCCGAAGAAGATCGCGCCGCCGTCGTGGTTGAACTGCGGCTCCTTGACCCGCAGCACGACTCGGCTGCTGGTGGGTCGCAGCGTCGTGTCCAAGGGGTTTGCGCCGGGGTCCGGAACACGCCACTCGCGCAACGTCCCCAGGTGGTTGGGCTGGTTCTGCGCGCTGCCGTCCGTGCCGGGGATCCGCTCGGAGGTCAGCGTGTACAGCAAGCCGTTGCTGGCGTACCGCGGGTGGAAGGCCGCGCCGAGGAAGCCCCGCTCGTCGAACGTGCCCGGCCCACCCGCACCCAGGGGACCAGCAGGTCGCGGGTGTCCAGGAACCGGTGCTTGGCACCCGTACGGGTATTGATCGCCCACAGTGGGCCGTCCTGGTCCACCACGAACAACACGTTCGGGTGGCCGGGGGCGAAGGTGCCCCAGTTCGGCGCGGTCAACCCGTGGCCCTCCGCGACGGTCTGCAGCTCCACCTGGAGCCCGGCGTCCTCGATGTGGCCCGGGATCGGGTCGTCGATCGGCACGCTCGGGCGCGCCGGGTCGTCCAGGTGGTCAGCCGTTGCCGTGGAGCCAGCACCCCCACTCATAGCGAGGGCCAGGCTGAGGCTGAGTGCAGCTGCGGCGACGGTTCGACGATGCGACATGGTTTTGTTCCCTCCACGCGGTGCGGGTCCCGTTGACTCAGCCCTACGCCCACCATTCGCAAGGGGTCAACCTGTCCGAAGGTGCTAGGACCCCTTGCCGGTCCGTGCACTCGGGCCCTGCTGCCGGGGTGCACCGCGCGCGTCGACGCCGCCGTGTCCGGGGACTGGCCGTGCCATCGACGGCAAGCACGATGGCTCGTTGTGGTGGAGTCAGTTCTTGCACCGGCTGGATAATCTTCAGCGCGACCGAACGTGACGGCGAGACGGTGGCGCAGGCGCAGGTGCTCATGCACGCCTCGGACCCGACCTTCGAGCTGCGCCTGACCTTGGGTAGGCGCCGGCAGGAGGACCAGTTCTGGGGGCAGACGTTGAGTGCGGTCGCCGCCCACTTCGGCGAGTCCGCCGAGGTCCACACGTAGGTGGTCTGCGTGGACAAGAGATGCCAGTGGTCCAGTGGGGCAACGTGTGGCACGCCGCTCGCCTCGACGAATGCCTGTTCGACCCGAGCGGGTCGCACATGCGCAGCTGAGGCTGGCGGGGCCCATCCGTCCAGCAAGTGGTCACTGGCGACAACTTCAGCCGCCGAAACGCTGCCGTCTGTGACCACTTGCCGGTGACACACCGGCCCGACGGGCGGGAAGGCTCACCCGAGGGTGAAGGGGTCGCGGGTCTGACCGGTCAGCTCCACCCACACCGCCTTGGTCTCGGTGTAGTCGCCGATGGCGGCGATGCCGTTCTCGCGGCCGATGCCGCTGGCTCCGACCCCGCCGAAGGGTACGTGCGGCGCGACCACCCGGTACGCGTTGATCCACACCGTCCCGGCCCGCAGCGCCGCCGCCACCCGGTGCGCACGGTGCACGTCCTTGGTCCACACCGAGCCGGCCAGACCGAAGTCGGTGCCGTTGGCCAGCTCGACCGCCTCGGCCTCGTCGGCGAACGTGGACACGGTGACCACCGGGCCGAAGATCTCCTCGCGGACCGCCCGCATGTCCGGGGTGGTGTCGGTCAGCACCGTGGGCCGTACGAAGTAGCCGCCGAGGTCATCGACTGGCTCGCCGCCGCAGACGATGGTGGCGCCCTCGGCCCGGGCGTCGGCGAAGTGGCTGAGCACGGTGTCGTACTGCCGGTCGGTGGCCATCGGACCCATCTCGGTGTCGGGGTCCAGCGGGTTGCCGATCGTGATGGTTGCGGCCCGGCCCGCGATGCGCTCGACCAGCGCCCCCGCGACGTCCTCGTGCACCACCACACGGGACCCAGCCATGCAGGTCTGCCCGGACGCGGCGAACACCCCGGCGACGACTCCGTTGGCGGCGGCGTCGAGGTCGGCATCGGCGAAGATGACCTGCGCCGACTTGCCGCCCAGCTCCAGCGACACCCGGGTCAGGTTGTCCGCCGCGGCCTTGGCCACCTGGCGACCGACCTGGGTGGAGCCGGTGAACGCGATCTTGTCGATGCCCGGGTGCGCTGCCAGCGCCTTCCCGACGTCGGGACCCCACCCGGTCACGATGTTCACCACGCCCGGGGGGAAGCCGGCCTCGTCCACCAGCGCGGCGAACGCCAGCGTGCTCACCGGGGCGTAGTCGCTGGGCTTGACCACCATGGTGCAGCCGGCCGCGAGCGCGGGGGCGAGCTTCCAGGCGAGGAGCAGCAGCGGGGAGTTCCACGGCACGATCGCGGCGACCACCCCGACAGGCTCGTGCCGGGTGTAGACGAGGTAGTTCGCCTTGTCCGAGGGGATCACGGCGCCCTCGTGCTTGTCGGCAAGCCCGGCGTAGTAGTGGAACCACTCCGGCAGGTAGGCCATCTGGCCGGTCATCTCTCGCAGCAGCTTGCCGTTGTCGCGGGTCTCCAGCTCGGCGAGCTGTTCGGCGTCTCGGGCGATCAGGTCGCCGAGACGGCGCAGCAGGTGGCCCCGCTGGGTGGCGGTGAGGTCACGCCATGGGCCGCCCAGCGCCGTACGGGCTGCGGCGACCGCTGCGTCGACGTCATCGGCGCCGGCGTCGGGGACCCGCGCCCACGGCGCGCCGGTGTAGGGGTCGATCGAGTCGTAGGTGTGCCCGGACAACGCGCTCACCGGCTTACCGTCGAGCGCCATCAGGTGCTGAGCGACGACCTCACCGCGTGACGTGCTGGTCATAACGCCTCCCAAAGGTGCCGGGCCTGCCGATGTCTCGCCAGGCTGGCAG
>JACCYS010000356.1 GCA_013696365.1 Nocardioidaceae bacterium | reverse complement strand
CTCGAGCAGTGCCGGCTGGTCCCGCTCCAGCGCGGCAACCGCGTCTGTCAGCTGCCGTGCGGGTACGGCCTGTGCGGGGCCCAGCTCGGCGCCGGCGACGCTGGCGAGGGTCTCCGGGTCGGTGGGGGTGGGTACGACCGCCACGTCCCCGTCGAGCTCGGCCGCCCACTGCGTCGGCTCGTCGTCGAACGTGAGCACCGTCGTCGTACCCAGCCGGTCGAGCTCCTCGCGCACCGGGTCGTCGCGCGCGGGCGCCGACGGCCTGGCCGGGTCCGGCGCAAGCAGCAGTGGGGTGCCGAGGTCGACCGCAACCGAGGCGGCGACGGCCTGGGCACCGAGATCCTCCGCGGCGGCGAGCAGGACCACGGGTGCGTCGTCGTACAGCGCTCGGCTGGTGGCGAGCGCGAGGCTGCCCGACCCCGAGCCTGAAAGTACGAGGGTCTCCTTCGGCGGCGCGCTCACGCTCGGGCGCAGCACCGGCGGGGCCGATGGCGTGACCGCCGGGGGCGGTGCCGCTGCTTCGAGCCGACCACCGACTGCACCCGCCGTGCACCCGGCGCTGACCAGGCCGCAGCTGAGCACGAGGGCGGGGATGAAATGCCGCACCACGACACCTCCCCCGCGCGCTCGGCGCCGGCGAGTCGTATCCGGCCGACGACCCCAGCATAGGCCAACGATGGCGACCGAGCCGTCGCCTCACTGTGGGTGTCGCGCCGAACCCCCCGGTCCTGCCTCGGCCTCGAGCCTGTACAACCTGCGGCTGGGCCACGCGCTGGCCGGCCCGACCAGCTTGAGCAAGGCCGGCATGAGCAGCGAGCGCACGACGAACACGTCCAGCACGATGCCGACGAACATCGCGAACGCCAGCTGACGGAATGACTGAATGGGGACGATTGCCAGCAGACCGAAGCTCGCCGCCAACGCCAGGCCGGCGGCGGTGATCGCCTTGATGGTGCGCGGCATGGCCACCGCGATCGCGTCCTGAAGCCGCCGATGGCGGGCCTCGTCCCACACGTGGCCCACCCCGAAGATGTTGTAGTCGGAGCCGAAGGCCAGGAGGAGGACGGCGGCCGCGAACGGGACGTAGAACGTCAAACCCTCCCCGGGGTTGAGCTGGGCGAACACCCACGTCGTCAGTCCGAGCGAGGCGGCGAGCGACAGCACACTCGCGGCGAGCAGGTACAGCGCAGCCACCACGGCGCGCAGGAAGACCACGAGCATCAGCAGGTTCGCCAGCAGCGCCGCAACCCCGATCCGAAGCAGGTCACGCTCGGTCTGCGCGACGATGTACGACGCGGTGGCGCTGTCGCCGGCCAGCCCTGCCGTGGCCTCCCGCAGGCCACTCCTGGACAGCAGCCCCGGAAGCTGGTCCGCGAGGAGATCGACGGTGCGGATGGCGCCTGCTCCCAGCGGTGCGTCGTCGAGCACGACGAGATAGCGGGCGGCGTCACCCTTGCCGGAGAGCAGCAGCCCGGTCTCCAGCCGCCGAGGCGGGTCCCCCGGTCCGAGCACGCCCGCCACCCCGGGCAGCTCCTCGAGTCGCTCCCCCAACCGGGCGAGCCGGCGGCGCTGTGAGGCGATGTCCTCGCCCTCCACCACCACCACGGTGGGAGACAGGATGCCCGGAGCGAACCCGGCCTCGGCAGCGGCGGCGGCGCGCCTGACGTTGGTGTCGGTCGGCAGCGCGCCCACGAACGAGACGCCCAGCTCCAGCCGTAGCAGGGGCAGCGCGAGGATCAGCAATCCCGCCGAGCACCCGAGTGCAGTGAAGGCTGCCGACCGGCGGCGATGCGCTATCCAGCTGACCGGGGCGGAGAAGGCGCGGGCCACGTGCGCCGGCCCGGCCGTGAAGGGCCGAGTGGGCCAGAAGATCGCCCGGCCCAGGACCGCCATCAGCGCGGGGAGCAGGGTGATCGCCATGCACAGCGCAATGAGCACGGTGAAGATGAGTGCCGGGCCGAGGGCCTTGAAGAATGCCGACCCGGCCACCAGCAACGAAGCGGTTCCGGCGGCCACGGCCAGGCCGGCGACGCCCACGATCGGACCGAACTGTGCCGTTGCGGCGCGGGCGGCGTCGTGCCGGATGGCCCCGTCGGCGAGCTCATGGCGCAGCGCCGAGCAGAAGAACACCACGTAGTCGGTCACGACGCCGAGGAGCAGGGCGACGACGACCGGCTCCAGCTCGCTGGGGCTGGCGACGCCGAACTCCACCGCCAGGAAGCCGGAGAGCCGCAGGGTGATCACGTAGGCCAACGCGGCGACGCACAAGGCGAGCACCGGGGCGACCACCGATCGGAAGCTGATGCCGACGATGAGCACGATCGCGGTGAGCGTCGCCAACTCGACGAGGGGCAGGTTGTCGCGGATGATCCGGCCCTGCTGCGCGCGCGCCGGCACCGACCCGGTGACGCCCACAACGTCGTCGCGGGGGCTGAAGAAGCGTTTCGCGTAGTTGCGCGCGGACTCCGCCTGTCTGCTGAACGACGGCCCGGGAGGGAAGAACAGATAGGTGACGGCCGTGGTGTCCCGTTCGCTCGACGAGGGGAACAAGCCGAACGTGTTGAGGATCGGCAGGGCGCCGCGCACCGGGCCGAGACCTTCGTACCGGCCGCGGTTCAGCGCGACGGCGTTCGTCACGGTTCGGGCCTGGTCGTACACGGACAGCCCGTCGGGGTTGCGCTGCACCAGAGCGGTGCGGCCCAGCAGCGGAAAGCCGAAGATCTCCACCGACCGGATCTCGTTCTGCACCGCGGGTGTGTCGCTGGGCAGCAAGCCCTTCAGCCCGTCGCCGCCCTTGGCCTCGGACAATGCAGGCAGGAACGTCAGCGACGCGACCGCGGCGGACACCCAGAAGGCGATCACCCACCAGCGCAAGCCGACCAGGAGTCGGGCGAAGGCCTCGGCGAAGCTGCCGGCACCCAGAGTCTCCGAAGGCTCCGGCGGAGAAGGGACCACGGAGTCAGTCTCCAGGTGGGCGCCGCAGCCCGAGCCGCTCGAGCTCGGCGTCGGCGAGCGCGCCGCACCGGCCGCTGGCGATGTCCTGCCAGGGGTCGGCGCTGATCGCTCGTACGGCGGCGTAGGGGAGCACGTTGAGCGCCCGCTCGGCGAGGTAACGGTCGAGCATGGTGTCGCGGCCGCGCTCGGCCAGGGCAGTGCGCAGCTCATCTGCGTCGCGACGGCGGGCCAGCCGCAGCGGTAGGTACAAGCCGAGCACCGGAGTCGTCGGCATCACCATGATGGAGAGCCCCAGTAGCAGGGACAGCACCCGCAGCTGTGTCCTGATCTCCTGCCCCCGACCGGCAACGTCCTCGGCCGTGGTGACAACCTCGTCGCCCAGCTCCCCCGGTCCCTCGCCTACGACGGGCGCTTGCCCGACCGTCTGCAGGGCCTCGCCCGTGGACTTCAGCGCGTTTCCGGACGTGGTGATCGTGTCACCGAGTCCCGACAGCTGCCAGATGGTGAAGCCGGACCAGGCGCCGACGACCAGCCACAGCACCAGCCAGAAGATCACCAAGCCGTCGAGCAGACGGACGGTGGCCTCGTCCGCGTTCTGAATCGTGGGGCGCA
>JACCYS010000352.1 GCA_013696365.1 Nocardioidaceae bacterium | reverse complement strand
AAAGGCCGCGGCCTTATCTGACTCCGCGGCGTCGGCAGCGGCCCAGAATCGCGGTCGGCTGCGCCGCACGTACCAGTTCGACAGGTCGTCGACGAAGCCGGTCAGCGCCCGGCCCGCACTCGTCGCGTCGTAGGCCTCCAGGGCGGCGTCCACGTGGCCCACGGCGGCGGCCAGCTCGGCCAGGACCCAGCGGTCCATCACGGGCCGCTCAGCGACCGGCGTCGGCGAGGCGTCGGCGGGGCTCCAGCCGTCGATGCGGGCGTAGGTGGTGAAGAAGTAGTAGGTGTTCCACACAGTGAGCAGGAACTTGCGCACGACCTGGGTGAGCTGCTCGCTGCCGACCCGCCGGTTCACCCACGGCGAGCCGTCGGTGAGCATCAGCCAGCGCAGCGCATCGGCGCCGTGCGCATCGACCAGCTGGAAGGGGTCGAGGGTGTTTCCGCGGGACTTCGACATCCGCTTGCCGTCAGCGTCGACGATGAGGCCGAGGCAAAGCACGGTGCGGTAGCTGTTGCGGTCGAACAGCAACGTCGAAACGGCCATCAGCGAGTAGAACCAGCCGCGGGTCTGATCGAGCGCTTCGGCGATGAAGTCGGCGGGGAAGGCGCGGTCGAACGCCTCGCGGCTGCCGGGCTGCCACGGATAACCCAACTGCGCGAACGGCATGGATCCCGAGTCGTACCAGGCGTCGATGACCTCCGGCACGCGGCGGGCCCCGCCGCCGCACTCTGGGCAGGCCACGACGATCTCGTCGACATACGGGCGATGCGGGTCAAGGCCGGACAGGTCGCTGCCGGCCAGCTTGCCCAGCTCCTCCAGCGAGCCGACGCAGGTGACGTGGTCGCAGTCGCCGCAGCGCCACAGCGGCAGGGGAGTGCCCCAGTAGCGCTCGCGCGACAGGGCCCAGTCGACGTTGTTGGCCAGCCAGTCCCCGTAGCGGCCGTCGCGGATGTGTTCCGGGTGCCAGTCGACGCCGGCGTTCTCGTCCAGGAGACGGTCCTGCAGGCGGGTCGTGGCGATGTACCACGAGGGCTTCGCGTAGTTCAGCAGGGGCGTGCCGCAGCGCCAGCAGAACGGGTAGGTGTGACGGTACTCGCCGGCCCGCAGCAGCAGGCCCCGTTCGCGAAGGTCGGCGATGATCCCGACGTCGGCGGCCTTGACGAACTGGCCCGCGAAGGCGGGAACCCGCCGGTCGAAGCGGCCCTCGAGATCGACCGGGTTGACCACCGGCAGCCCCTGCTCGCGGGCGACGCGCATGTCGTCCTCGCCGAAGGCCGGGGCCAGGTGAACGATGCCGGTGCCGTCGGTGGTGGTGACGAAGTCGGCGACGGTCACGGAGCGCCAGGCGGCGGGCGGGTCGTCGGGGTCGGCGTCGGTGAAGGGTCCTCGGTAGTGCAGGCCGCGCAGCGCGTCCAGCGGCACCTCGCCGAGCACGCTGGCGCCTTCGCCGAGCGCGGCCGAGACGAGGTCGGCGGCGACCACGACCGGGTCGTCGTCACCGGCGGCGCGGGCCTGCACGTAGCGGATCCCCTCGCCGATCGCCACGGCGGTGTTGGAGATCAGCGTCCAGGGCGTGGTCGTCCAGATCAGCAGCGACGTCTGTTGCTCGGCCAGCGGCCCCTCGGTGATCGGCAAGCGGACATACACCGACGGGTCGACCGCCTGGGCGTAGCCCTGGGCGACCTCGTGGTCGGACAGCGCGGTGCCGCAACGCGGGCAGTAGGGGACCACCCGGTGGCCCTGGTAGATGAGGTCGGCGTCCCACAGCTGTTGCAGCGACCACCACACGCTCTCCACGTATTGCGGCGTCATCGTCCAGTAGGCCTCGGCCGTGTTGACCCAGAAGCCGATCCGTTCGGTCAGGCGCTCGAACTCGTCGACGTAGCGCTGCACCGAGGCCCGACAGCGGGCGTTGAACTCGGCGACGCCGTAGTCCTCGATGTCCTGCTTGCGGGTGAAGCCCAGCTCCTTCTCCACCTCGATCTCGACGGGGATGCCATGGCAGTCCCAGCCGGCCTTGCGGGGAACCCGGTAGCCCTTCATGGTCCGGTAGCGGGGGAAGATGTCCTTGAACACGCGCGCTTCGACGTGGTGCACACCGGGGCGGCCGTTGGCGGTCGGGGGACCTTCATAGAAGCGGAACAGCGGGCCGTCAGCGCGCTCGGCCAGGCTGCGCGCGAACACGTCGCGCTCCTTCCAACGCGCCAGCACACCCTGTTCGAGCGCAGGAAAGTCGGGGTGCTGCTCGACGGGGTTGAACCCCACGCGTACCTCCTGTGCGACGAGCTTGCGGCCGGCGGTGCGGTCCTGTGGAACCAGACCGGCATGGTAGCGACCCAGGTCCATCCGGCCGCTGCTGACTACCGTCGCACGACTTACACTCCGCCGCACCATGGCCAACGAGACGCCCACTGCCAAGCGGCCGCCCAAGCGGCTGGTCACGGCCCTGCGCGCGCGGCTGGAGACGGAGCGTGGGGAGCTGGCGGCACAGGCCAGCGAGC
>JACCYS010000330.1 GCA_013696365.1 Nocardioidaceae bacterium | reverse complement strand
CATCGGGGCGATCCAGCCGAGGAACTTCGAGGACCCCACGCCCAAGGAGGTCGCCGGTCTGATCGACCAGGTCAACGCCGAGGACGTGCCGGTGATCTTCGGCTCGGAGGTGTTCCCGTCCGACGTGCTGGCGGAGGTGGGCCGGGCCA
The DNA here is from genome assembly GCA_013696365.1 of Nocardioidaceae bacterium. Lineage (GTDB taxonomy): Bacteria > Actinomycetota > Actinomycetes > Propionibacteriales > Nocardioidaceae > JACCVL01. The sequence goes on along the minus strand of JACCYS010000330.1, from coordinate 3,772 downwards.
CTGGTGCCCGCTACGAGGACACGCTGCGCGACGACGACCTGCCCGGCGAGCCTGGCGATGCCGAGCACTCCTGGATGGGGCTCATGCGCTACGACTACGTCACCATGATCAGCGGGCTCGGCGGCCGGGCCACCGAGCTGACGGCACTGGACACCGAGCCCGCCGTCACCGACGAATCGACCTACCCCCAGTGAACGGCCCAGTGAACGGCGACAGTTCGCTGGTACGGGTCGAGTCCGCCACGTTCTCCTACGGCGGCGATCCGGTGCTCGAAGACGTCACCCTCGGCATCGGCGCCGGCGCGTTCATGGGGGTGGTCGGGCCGTCGGGGTCGGGGAAGACGTCGCTGCTGCGGCTGCTGCTGGGCACCGCGACCCCGCAGCAGGGCACAGTCACGCGGCGTGCAGACGTCGCAGTGGCGTACGTCCCCCAGTTGGAGACGGTCAACTGGAACTTCCCGGTCACCGTCACCGAGTGCGTGCTGATGGCCCGCAGCGGGCGCGGTTGGCCGTGGCCGAGCCGGCAGGAACGGGCCGAGGTCGCGAGGGTGCTGCAGCGACTCGGCATCGGGGCGCTGGCCGACCGGCACATCCGCGAGCTGTCCGGCGGCCAGCAGCAGCGGATGTTCATCGCGCGCGCCCTGCTGCGCCGCCCCCAGCTGCTGTTGATGGACGAGCCGACCACCGGCGTCGACGTGACCAGTCGTCACGACATGCTGCACCTGCTCGGTGAGCTGAACACCGAGGGGGTGGCGATCCTGCTGACCACCCACGACCTCAACGGGGTCGCGGCACACCTGCCGCGGCTCGTCGCGCTGAACCGCACCGTGATCGCCGACGGCACGGCACGCGAAGTCATCAACGCCCCGGTGCTGGAGCGGACCTTCGGAGCCCCGATGGAGGTGTTGCAACACCTCGGCATGCCGGTCGTGCTCGACCACTACCACCCGGTGGGCCCCCCGGTGAACCCCTCGGTAAGCCCCGCGGGGCGGGTTAGCGCGTGATCGAGGCGCTGGTCGACCCGTTCGCGTACGCGTTCTTCGTCAAGGGCCTGGTGGTGGCCACCCTGGCCGGCGGGCTCTGCGGCCTGATCGGCGTCTACATCACGCTGCGCGGGATGAGCTATATCGGCCACGGCCTGTCCCACGCCATCTTCGGCGGGTTTGCCGCCAGCTCGCTGATCAGCGTCAACTACTACCTCGGTGCCGGGGTCTGGGGGCTCGCCTCGGCATTGGCGATCAACAAGGTGACCCGGAGCCGACGGATCGGTGCCGACGCGGCGATCGGCGTCATCACCACCTCATCGTTTGCGCTCGGGGTCGCGCTGCTGACCCGCTTCGGGACGAAGGGCCCGAGCTTCGACGCCGCTCTGTTCGGCAGCATCATCGGGGTGTCGGCTGCCGATGTGTGGGCGCTGGCGGCGATCACCGCGATCACCGCGGTGGTGATCGCGGTTAACTACCGGGCGCTGCTGTTCGCGACGTTCGACCCCGAGGTCGCCGACGTCAGCGGCGTGCGGGTGGCCCGCACCGACGCGCTGCTCATGCTGGTGCTGTCGCTGGCCATCCTGGCGACGCTGACCGTCATCGGCGTCACGCTGGTCGCGGCAACGCTGGTGATCCCGGCCGTGGTCGCCCGGATGCTCACCAGCCGCTTCTCCACAATGCTGTGGCTATCCAGCCTGATCGGCGCGGCCAGCGGCTTCGTCGGCATGAACCTCAGCTATCACCTGGATGTGCCGTCCGGCACCATGATCGTGCTCACCGGCGCTGCGGTGTTCACCGTGGTGCTCTGGCTCACCGGTGGGCGGCGGCTTGTCCGCACCGGACGGACCGGCAACCGCAACGACTCCGACCCCGCACCAGTCACCACCGGCTGAGTCGGGCAGAGTCGCCCCATGGACGTCTTGGTCACCGGAGCGGCCGGCTCGATCGGTCGCAGCGTCAGCATCGGGCTTAGCGACCTCGGGTGGCGCGTGCATGGCCTCGACCTGGTCGAGCAGCCGGCCGACCTGGCCGCCGCCGGCATCTCCTGGCAGCGCGGCGACCTGCTCGACGATGTAGTCACAGAGTCGGCCGTACGCAACGTCGACGCCGTCGTGCATCTGGCGAGCAACCCGACCGAGGACGCCCTGCCAGCCTGCCTGGAATCGCATGTGCACACCACCGCGGGGTTGCTGGATGCGATGGTCCGGCACGGCGTCGGTCGCCTGGTCTATGCCAGCTCCAACCACGCGGTCGGACTGCACCGCCGCGACGACCTCGACGATGGGTTACTGCGCATCGACGTCGCGCCGCGGCCGGACAGCAACTACGGCGTGGCCAAAGTGGCGGCCGAGGCGCTGCTGCAACGGGCCGCCGACCGGCACCACATCGACACGTTCACACTGCGTATCGGCAGCTTCCTGGACCGCCCGACGACCCTGCGCCAGCTCTCCTCATGGCTGTCACCGGCCGACGCGGTCCGGCTGGTGCACGCCTGTCTGCTCGCAGACGATGACCTGGGTGGCCGGCACCGAGTGCTGTACGGCGTCTCCGCAAACACCCGCGGCTGGTGGGATCTGTCCCCGGGGCGGGCGATCGGCTATCACCCCTTCGACGACGCGGAGACCTTTGCCAGCGACATTCCCGAGCGGGCCGAGGACGCCGCGGAGGTCGGGCTGGTAGGCGGCCCGATGGCCACCGATGGAGCCGACCGGCCAGCCCTCGACGTCCACGCGCCCGGCGCGCTGCTGCAGCTCGCCCGTGCCTGGCTCGCCGACGACCCCGACCCGGTGACCCGGGACGAGCTCAAACAGCTCATTGATGCCGTCGAGAGTGCCGACGGTGACGCACGTGCCGACCTGGCCGATCGCTTCTCCGGGCGGTTGGTCTTCGGCACTGCCGGACTGCGCGGCGCGCTCGGGGCCGGGCCGAACCGGATGAATCGGGTGGTCGTGACGCAAGCGGCCGCGGGCCTGATCGCCTACCTGCTCGGGCATGACGACACCGGGGACCGGCCTCCGCGGGTGGTCGTCGGCTTCGACGCCCGACACGGGTCCGCGCGATTCGCTGCGGACACCGCCGAGATCATCCACGGCGCCGGCGGCGAGGCGCTGCTGCTGCCCGACCCGCTGCCGACACCGGTGCTGGCATACGCGATATGTGCCCACGACTGTGACGCCGGGGTGATGGTCACGGCGTCACACAACCCGCCGCAGGACAACGGCTACAAGGTCTACCTCGGCGACGGCAGCCTGATCGTGCCGCCGGCCGACGAGCAGATCGCCTCCGCGATCGACCGGGTCGCGGTGGGGTCGATCGCCACACTCCCCCGCTCGCAGGACTATGTGCGGCTGGGTGACGAGGTGCGCGCCGGCTATGTCGACGCGGTGCTCGACCTGGTCGCCGGCGGTCCTCGGACGTTGCGGCTGGTGCATACCTCGTTGCACGGGGTCGGGTCCGCCGTCGTTGACGAGATGCTCGAGCGGGCCGGGTTCGCCGACCGGCACGTCGTGCCCGAGCAGTCCGAGCCGGACCCCGACTTTCCCACCGTGGCGTTCCCCAACCCCGAGGAGCCCGGCGCGATGGACCTCGCGCTCGCACTGGCGGCGAAGGTCGACGCAGATCTGGTGGTCGCCAACGACCCCGACGCCGACCGCTGCGCCGTCGCGGTGCCTGACCGGCTGATAGCGGGTCACTGGCGGATGCTGCACGGCGACGAGGTCGGCGTGCTGCTGGCCGACGCCGTGCTGGCCTCGGGACGCCACGGGGCGTACGCCGCCACAATCGTCT
>JACCYS010000053.1 GCA_013696365.1 Nocardioidaceae bacterium | reverse complement strand
TTATCTCGTAAACGATCCGTGGAACCTTACAAGTGCCAAGGCTAAGCGCACTGACTTCGCTCTCGCTGCCTGAGCAGTGAACGAAGGGTCGGCCCGGGAGCGCCTCCGTCCCGGTCGCCGGCCTCATCAAGGAGGCTCACCGCCACGACTCGGCCGCGGGGTCGTGGCGGGACATCAACAGCGGCTGAGCCTGTCGGCGACGTGTCCGTACGAGCGCCGGGGCTGAGAAAACGACACTGCGGACTGCGCCCGGAGAATGCCTGAGTCGACGTCGGAGGACGCGGGTTCGATTCCCGCCAGCTCCACCACACCGCGAGCTCTACCGCTTTCGCAGGGTCCACCGCCGGTTGTACTCGTTGGGGGTGTCAGTGCACAAGGCACGATCGGTGGGATCGTTGGTGGTCGCCGGCCTGACGCTGAGCGCTGTGGCATGCAGCGTTTCGCCTGCGGACCCCGCGGCAGACCAGGCCGAAACGTCGACGACGTCTGCCAGTCAGTCTGCGCAGTCGGAGGAGACGACCAGTCCCAGACCTTCGGTAGGGCCCACCAAACCCTCCAAGCCGCCCACGCCCACCAATTCCACTAAGCCGGTACGTATCGCCTTCGCCGGTGACGTGCACTTTGCCGGCTCGCTCGAGTCACGGCTGGACGACCCGGCGACCGCCATGGGCCCGCTCACCAAGCGCCTGACCAATGCCGACCTCGCCATGGTCAACCTCGAGACCGCGGTCACAACCAGAGGTGTGCCTCAGCCGAAGGACTACGTGTTCCGGGCACCCCCGGTCGTCTTCGATGCATTGACGTCGGCCGGTATCGACGTGGTCAGCATGGCCAACAACCATGGTCTCGATTACGGGCCTGTCAGCGTGCCGGACGCCCTCACCGCCGCCAGGCACGCGGGGATGCCGGTCGTCGGCATCGGCCGCAACGCCGGGCAGGCCTTCCGGCCATGGGTCACCACGGTTCACGGTCAGCGCATCGCTTTTCTGGCGGCCACCGCGGTGGTCGATGCCAGCCTCGTCGCCTCCTGGTCGGCCGGAGATGACCAGGCCGGCGTTGCTACGGCGCTCGACGGTGACAACGCCGCACTGGTTGCCGCCATCCGGGCGGTCCGCCCGCATGTCGACACCGTCATCGTTGACATGCACTACGGCAGCGACCTGATGGCGTGTCCGACCGAGATCCAGCGCGCGGTGGCAGATGACGCTGTACGCGCTGGAGCCGACGTCGTTGTCGGGCAGCACGCGCATGTCCTGCTGGGCGGTGGGTACATGGGCAGTGCCTACGTCCACTACGGGCTCGGCAACTTCCAGTTCTACTCCTCAGGCGGGCAGACCGCCGAGACCGGAGTGCTGGAGTTGACCGTCGACGGTCACCGGGTCACCCACCCGACCTGGACACCGGGCCAACTGGAGGGTGGGCTACCCACCGCACTCGAAGGCGTCGCAGCCGATGAAGCGCTCGCCAGGTGGAATGGCCTGCAGGACTGCACGGGGCTGCGTGCAGCGCCTGCACCCGGTTGAGGTCGGCGCAAAAACTTGGCCCGCCCGCGGGTGTACCGGGGGATGGCACCACCCGCGGGCCGTGAACGCGACCGCGGGGCCGTCGTCCGGTCGGACGTGAGTCAGTTGAACTCGAGCACCAGCGGGCAGTTGGAGATGCCGGGTAGCGCCCGAAGGCCCTCCAGCGACTCGTTGCGCGGACCGGTGCCAGCGCTCACGATCAGACCGTCCTCGAAGTGGTCGGCGACGTCGTCTGCATCGGTGAGCAGGTGGCGCTTGCCGGCACGGATGGCGGCCTGGGTCCACTGGGCCGGCGTGACGTCCCAGACGGGGGAGTAGTCGTTGTCCCCCGGCTCGGTCTGGGTGATGTTCAGCGGGTCGCCCTGGCCGAGCAAAGCCGACTCGAGGCCCTGCCGTTGCGGGTTGTTCACCCCGCGCGGACCGTTGACGATCGGGATGATCGCCGACCTGGTGGTGCTGTCGGTCTCGGTCACGCCCGGTCGCGGTGCCGCGTTCAGGTTCGGTGCGAACGTCGAGCCTTCGATGGCGGCGACCAGTGCGGCGGACGCGTCCTGGTGCAGGTACTGGACACGCTCGTCCTCATAGAAGCCGTCGAAGGTGTCCAGGGTGACCGTGCCGCGCTTGCGGTGGATCGCCACCACCGCATCGTGCACCCCCGACCGGTTGGCGACCTGCGAGGCGTTCAGCACCGTGCGCCCGTTCGCGCTGATCAGCGGGCTGTACCGGGCGTCTCCGACCGCGCCCGGCTGGAAGCGCGCGGGTGGGAAGCCGTCAGGCCCCGGCACGACCACGAGTTCCGGGCTGAAGTCGACGGTGCCCGAGAAGCGTACGGCCCCGTGCACACGCTGGACATTTTGCACCGCACGGGTGCCGAGCGCGTTGGCCATCTTCGGCGCGTGATTTACCCCGCGCCGCTCGGCGTCGTCCTTGTTGGAGGACTCGGTGACGATGTAGCGCACCGTTTGGCCGCGGTACGTCCCGCGAAACAGCGGCAAGGTGACCGTGCCCTCGCTGGGGTTCACCGAGCGAGCGCTCTCGATGAAGACGCTCACCTCGTCGTTGCTGGTGTCGTGGGCGTTGTCGGCGGCACCGGCCGGTGTGGCGGCGAACCCCGCCAGCGGCACGGCGAGCGCGCCACAGGTCAGGGCGATGCCAGCCTTCTTCTGCACTTTCCTCATGAAGCCTCCAAGTGAGGGCCATGCGGCTGACCAGGGACCGATCGAGGGCCCCAGGGTGCCGGAGATCCGCCCCGGCCGATGACGCATGGGACGTTCTCGACATTAGGGTCGCGACCCGGCGTTTAGACGTTTTCGGGTGCTTAAGGACTTCTTACGGCTGTTCGGTGGCCGCTGCACCCAGCGGGAGCCGCACCTCGAACCGGCAACCCGTGCCGACGTTGACCGCCCCGACCGATCCGTGCTGCGCTGTCACGATGCCGCGTACGATCGCGAGGCCCAGGCCCGCCCCACCGCCGGCGGCGGGTGTCCGGGCATGTGTGCCGCGCCAGCCCACCTCGAAGACCCGGTCCAGGTCGGCGTCGGCCATGCCGCCGCATTCGTCCTGTACCGAGATCACCGCCTCGGACCCGATCCGCCGGACCTGCACCTGGACCGATCCGCTGGAGCGAGTGTGCCGGATCGCGTTGCCGACCAGGTTGTCGAGCACCCGCGCGACATCGCGAGGGTCGGCGTACAAGACCAGCCCGTCGGGTGCCGCGCCCGACAACGTGACCCCCCTGGTCTGGGCCACGGCGTCGGCGGAGGCCAGGGCGTCGCTCAGGACGTCACCGATCACGACCGGCTCACGGCTGGTCAGCCGAGTGCCCGCGTGCAGGCGGGACAGCTGCAGCAGGTCGCTCACCATTGCGGACAGCCGGTCCACCTCCGAGCGGATCTGTCGGTGGTATCGCGCCGGGTCCTGCGCGACGTCGTCCTCCAGCGCCTCCGCCATCGCGCGTACTCCGGCCAGCGGGGAACGCAGGTCGTGCGAGATCCACGCCACCAGCTCGTGCCTCGCCGCCTCCAGCGCCGCCTCACGCTCGCGTGACTCTGCCCAGCGTTTGCTTGTCTCCTCCAGCTCGCGGGAGACCGCGGCGAGCTCGGTCGTGGAGAGCGGCGGCGGGGACGGCGGTTCGCCTTCCGCCATCGCCCGGGCCGCCTCCTGTACGTCGCGCGCCTCGTCCACCACCTCGCGCGCGAGCAACAGGCCCAGCAGGATCGCCACGACCGCGCTGGGAATGCACACGAGCAGCACCACGCCGAAGTCGTGGGCCGACAAGAACATCGCTCTAGCAGTCCCGATCATGCCCGCGACGACCGTCAGCACCGAGCATGCGGTCGCAACGGCGATGGTCGTCCGCAGCGATCGCATCGCGCGCAGTCGAAGCGCCAGCCAGCCGAGCCCGCCGACTGCCAGCGCACTGGCCAAGGCGATGACGAGGATGAGGGTGACGTCACTCATCAGCGGCCAACCGGTAGCCGATGCCCCAGACCGTCGTCAGCAACGCGGGCTGCCCGGGATCGTCCTCCACCTTCTCCCGCAGCCGACGGATATGCACCGTCACCGTGGACCGGTCCCCGAACGTCCACCCCCAGACCCGTTCCATCAGCTCCTCGCGGGAAAACGGCCGGTCAGGGTGGGCCATGAGGAACGCAAGCAAGTCAAACTCGCGCGCGGTGAGCATCAGCTCGCGACCCGAGCGCAGCGCCCGCCGTGCCTGCACGTCGACCTCGATCGCCCCCGCGTGCAGGTGCCCGTCGCCTAGGGTCGACGTGGCCGGTGACGCTGTGACCCGCCGCAGCACCGACTCGATCCGCAGCACCAGCTCGCGGGCGCTGAACGGCTTGGTCACGTAGTCGTCCGCACCGTGCTCGAACCCGGCCACCCGGTCGGACTCCTCGCCCAAGGCGGTCAGCATGATCACCGGCATGGGTCGGGCGACACGCAATCGCCGGCAGACCTCGATACCGTCCATGTCCGGCAGCATCAGGTCCAGCACCGTCAGGTCGGGAGGTCTCACGGCAGCCACCGCCAGGGCTTGTTCGCCGTCGGTCGTCGACTCGGCGTCGAAGCCGGCCCGCCGGAGGTAGTCGACGACGACCTCTGACACGGTGCTGTCGTCGTCGACGACGAGCACCCGGCGTCTCATGGCGGTCAGAGTAACCGGCCGACCGGGGCTCGGCTGCGATATGGGAGTCGGCACGGTATGAAGTGCTTGTCGGTTGTCGGCGTCTCGCCGGCGACGAAGCCAACCCCATGGGAGGACGTTATGACCACCACCCCAAACGAGCCGCTGCGCGACGAGGAGATGGAGACGACCAGTGCCGATCCCGGCCACGGTCCGAAGACGAACGCGGATGGCACCGACGCGGATGCGACGGATGCGGACGGCACTGACGTGGATGCGACTGACGCGGACGGCACCGACGCGGATGCGACCGACGCTGATGCAACCGACCGCTGAGGGTGGATGCCCTGGGGCTGCTTAGCGGTGATCCACGCACCTTCGTCGAAAAGGTGTGGGCGCATCGTGCTCACCTGCATCACTGCAGCCCAGCAGACTCAGCGGCGCTGCTCAGCCTCGACGACGTTGACCACCTGCTGACCAGCACCGGCTTGCGGACACCAGCGTTGCGGATGGCTCAGGACGGCGCGGTGATCGCAAGCAGTCGATACACCCGGGCGGCGACCTTGGCCGGTGTTCCGCTGACGGGGTTGGTCGATCCGGTCAAGGTGTTCGACCTGATGGACGGTGGCGCGACCATCGTGCTGCAGGGGCTGCACCGCTACTGGGAGCCGATCAGCGAGCTGGTCCGCGACCTTGAGGTGGCGCTGGGTCATCCGTGTCAGGCCAATGCGTACCTCACCCCGCCCGGCTCGCAGGGCTTCGCGCTGCACAGCGACACCCATGACGTCTTCGTGCTGCAGACACATGGCAGCAAGCGCTGGGAGGTGCACGACGAAAACGGACCACAACATCTGTGGCTTGACCCGGGCACGAGTCTGTACCTACCGCGAGGGACCCCGCACGCAGCTCGCACCGAAAGCGCCGTGTCCTTGCATGTGAGTGTCGGGGTGAACCTGGTGACCTGGCGAGAGCTGATCGATCGTGTCGTCAAGCAGGTGCTCACCGGTGCAGAGCTGGATGAGCCGATCCCGGCCGGGTATCTCGACGACCCGCAGAGGCTCCAGCACGAGGTGGGTCAGAGGGTGGCCGCACTGGCCGCGGGATTGGCCGACTTGGACCCAGCCGCCGTTGCCGGTGATCAGGTCCGTCACTTCCTGCGCACCCGCAGACCGGCGCTGCGCGGTGGACTGCACGACCGGCTGAACCTGGCGGCGGTCAACGACGAGACGCTGCTGGAGCGCCGGCCCGGGAGCATCTGCGTCGTTCAGCCTGACGGAGACCGGCTGCTTGTGCTGTTGGGTGACCGCGAGCTGCGGGTGCCCGCTCGACTCGCCGGTGCGTTGCGTTACGTGCGCGCACAACCACACCTGCGGGCGCTGGACCTCGCGCCGTGGCTCGACCCGCAGAGCCGGCTTGTGCTGGTGCGGCGACTGCTGCGCGAAGGACTCTTTCAGGTGCATCGGTGAGCGACGGGCTTCCCTGCTCGGTTGCTAGTCGGACCAGGTCAGAGCCGATGCATGGCACCGCCTCGACCGTGCGGGCCTTCTTGTTGGTGGAGGCCCCTGGTTCGTGGGGTGTCGACGCGTTGCGAGACGCCCGGATGGCTGGCAATCCTGCGGCTGCCGAGCTCACCGAGCTTGTGCGTCAGGCGCGCGCGTACGACGTCCGGGTGTTGCTGATTCGCCGACATGGCCGCGCCGAGGTGGCCAGCGGACCTGCTGCCAGTCACGTGTTTGCCGCGTACGCCGACCCGCACCGGCCGTGGCTTGAGTCCCTCCTGCTCGACAATCGCGGCGATCGACTCGACGTGGATGTCGGCGCGCTTGCTCGCGGCCAGTCGTCCGGGCTCATCCCGACCGACGAGCACCTGTTCCTCACCTGCACACACGGCCGGCACGACCGTTGTTGCGCGGAGCGTGGTCGGCCGGTGGCAGCAGCGCTGGACCGATCACATCCGGACCAGGCGTGGGAGGTGTCGCACATCGGCGGTGACCGGTTTGCCGGCAACCTGCTGGTGCTGCCCGACGGGCTCTACTACGGCCGGGTCGAACCGGAGTCCGCCGACCGGCTGGCAAGCCGGCACCTCGCCGGCCACCTCGACCTCGCGCATCTGCGGGGCCGATGTGGTTACGGCTTCGCGGTGCAGTCGGCGGAGTGGTTCCTGCGCTGCGAGCTTGGGGTGACCGCTCGCTCCTCGGTCACGTTGCTCACCCGCACGCAGCGCGCGGGCTTGACCACGGCAACATTCGTGCTGGAGACAGGGCAATGGCGGGTGGTGGTTCGGCGCAGCCAGGGACCGGTCCAGCAGCTGACCTGCCGCGCCAGCCAGAGGGGTCCGACGCCAGTGCACGCGCTGGTGAGCATCGAGCCTGGTTGATCACTGAGCCTGCTCGGGCTCACACTGTCAGGCTCGTACGATGCGGCCCGCTGATTGCGGTCGGGTCGTCCATCGTGTGACCCGGCACCGGCATGCCGAGGTAGAAGCCTTGGCCTTCGTCACAGCCATAGTCGGCGAGCTGCTTGCAGACGTCATGACTCTCGATCCCCTCGGCGACCACTCGCATGTCCAAGGAGTGCCCGAGCTCGATCACGGAGCGCACGATTGGGGCGTCGCGCGGGTTCACCAGCATCTCGGCGATGAAGGTCCGATCGATCTTCAACTCCTGGACCGAAACCCGGCGGAGAAAGTCCAACGACGAC
>JACCYS010000319.1 GCA_013696365.1 Nocardioidaceae bacterium | reverse complement strand
TGAAAGGGGCCGTGTCGGCGATTGGTGACGCGTTCACCTCCTTGGTGGCGTTCTTCCGGCGCCTGTTTAGCTGAGTTGGCGATGTGTGGTTCCTGCGTTGGCTGATTGCCTTCATCCCGCAACCGGACATTGATCGGCACCTGCGTTCTGAGGACGGCGAGACCGTCGAGGACCGGGTGCCGCATCATGCGGTCGTCTATGTCCGCCCCGCCCTGCAGATGCTGGTGGCTGTCTCGATCATGGTCTGGGGTTTGTTTCTGTCGCCGGAGATCGCCTGGCTGTGGTTCCTGGTGGGTCTAGGCCTGGCCGGGCACGCCCTCTGGCTCGCGATGGCCGACCACATGGACCGCTTCGTGGTCACCAACCAGCGAGTCTTTCGGGTCAGTGGTGTCTTCGCCCAAAAGCGGGCCACGATGCCGATCTCTCGCATTCTGGACATCACGGTAGAGAAACCGTTCTTGGGGCGGCTGCTCGGCTATGGCCACCTGGTGTTCGAGTCCGCAGCGCAGGAGCAGGGGCTCCGAGACATCCGCTTTATCGGTCAGCCGGATGAGCGGGACCGCACCATCCAGGGAGTGGTCCAGCGCTCCGGCCTTCGCGGGCCCCGTCCGGCGCGCTGATGCCGCCCGCTCCGCTGCCCTTCGACCCGATCGACGAGGCTGCCCGGCATTGGGGTGAACGCTGGGGCGCCGTCGAAGCGATGCGTGCGGTCACGTCACTGATGCGTGCGCAACAGTTGGTGCTGGCCCGGCTGGACGAGATGTTGCGACCGCACGGGCTCACCTTTGCCCGGTACGAAGCGCTGGTGCTGTTGACGTTCAGTCGCCGCGGGGCGTTGCCGCTGGGCAAGATGGGGGAGCGCCTGCAAGTGCACCCCACGTCGGTGACCAGCATCGTACGGCGGCTCGAGGGCGCCGGGCACCTGCGTCGCGAACCGCACCCGACCGACGGCCGTACGGTGCTGGCAGCGATAACCCCGGCCGGTCGCGCCGTCGTCGAGGCCGCGACCGCCGACCTGGTCGGCGCGGACTTCGGGCTCGGCGTGCTCGACGACTCGTCGCTGCGACAGGTGAGCGAGCTGCTGCGTCCGCTGCGTCGAGACGCGGGGGACTTCCGCTGACCCGCCCTGATTGACGGCTGCCGAGTCCTCGCGCACTGCCGCCTCCCCGGGGCTCCGCCACGCAGTTCCCCCGGCGCTCCGCCACGTATCCCGGTGCTCCGCCACGTAAACGTGGCGGACCAACCCTTCACGTGGTGCGCATGCCCCGTAAAGAGTCGGTAAGCCACGTTTACGTGGCGCGCGGCGAGCCGGCGGGGTGGGCGGCGAGCCGGCGGGTCGGGTTGCCTGCCTGCGGTTTAATAGGATGTCCTAGTAGTCTGACGGCAATTGCTGGGAGGTCACTCATGAGCGACACCGGTCGCGAGCGATGGCAACATCGGTACGACACTGCGCTGGCGGCCGGGCGGGTACGAGACGCCGACTTCAGCACGCTGTCCGGCATGGAGGTCGAGCCTGTGTACGGCCCGGCGGACGAGGCCGCGCAACCGGACTTCGACCGTATCGGCTGGCCGGGGGAGTTCCCCTTCACTCGAGGGCTGTACGCAACGGGCTATCGGGGTCGGCCGTGGACGATCCGGCAGTTCGCCGGCTTCGGCAACGCCGAGCAGACCAACGAGCGCTATCGGATGATCCTCGCGCGCGGTGGCGGAGGGCTGTCGGTGGCCTTCGACATGCCGACGCTGATGGGCCGCGACTCCGATGACGCCATGTCGCTGGGCGAGGTCGGCCATTGCGGCGTCGCCGTGGACAGCCTCGCCGACATGGAGGCACTGTTCGACGCCATCCCGCTCGATGAGGTCACCACCTCGATGACCATCTCCGGTCCGGCGCTGCCGATCTTCTGTATGTACGTCGTTGCCGCCGAGCGCCAGGGGGTGGACATCTCGACCCTGGACGGCACTTTGCAGACCGACATCTTCAAGGAGTACATCGCTCAGAAGGAGTGGCTGTTTCCCCCCGAGCCGCATCTGCGGCTGATCGGCGACCTGATGCAGTGGTGTGCGCAAGAGATCCCGCGATACAAGCCGCTGTCGGTTTCTGGCTACCACATTCGGGAGGCCGGCTCCACGGCCGCGCAAGAGCTCGCCTACACCCTCGCGGACGGCTTCGCCTACGTCGAGCTGGGGCTGGCTCGAGGGCTGGACGTCGACGCCTTTGCCCCCGGGCTCAGCTTCTTCTTCGATGCGCACGTCGACTTCTTCGAGGAGATCGCGAAGTTCCGCGCCGCCAGGCGCATCTGGGCCCGGTGGCTACGCGACGTGTACGGCGCCAGCACCGAGCGGGCGCAATGGCTGCGGTTCCACACCCAGACCGCTGGTGTGTCGCTGACGGCTCAGCAGCCGTACAACAATGTCGTGCGCACTGCAGTGGAGGCACTGGCAGCCGTGCTCGGCGGCACCAACTCGTTGCACACCAATGCGCTGGACGAGACGTTGGCGCTGCCCTCGGAACGGGCGGCCGAGATCGCGCTGCGCACCCAGCAGGTGCTGCTGGAGGAGACCGGCATCGTCAACGTCGCTGATCCGCTCGGTGGCTCCTGGTACGTCGAAGAACTCACCGACCGGATCGAAGCCGAGGCAGAGGAGATCTTCGCCCAGATTCAGCGCTTGGGGGGTGGTACGACGATGACAGCGGGTGTCCTGCGGGGTATCGAGGACGGCTGGTTCATGGCCGAGATCGCCGAGGCCGCATTCGCCTACCAGGTTGCGCTCGAGAAGGGCGACAAAAAGATCGTCGGCGTCACCGGGCACACCGTTACCGTCACCCACGAGCTTGAGATCATGCGGGTGGCCCACCAGGTGGAGACAGACCAGGTCGCCGCACTCGCCGCGCGCAAGGCTGCCCGTGACGACGGCAAGGTCCAGCAGGCGATCGCCGCGATGGTCGCGGCGGCACGCACCGAGGCCAACCTGGTGCCACCGATGCTGGACGCCGTCCGAGCCGAGGCCACGCTTGGCGAGATCTGCGACGCCCTGCGAGGCGAGTGGGGCGAGTACCGCGAGCCGGCCCGCTTCTGACCGCTGGCACGATGGACCCATGACCGCGCAGAACTTCTCTCGGCCAGGTGCCATCGACCTGTCCGCACTCCGACCATCCAGCGCCCCGGCGGGGCCATCGACGGGGCCATCGGCGGGACCACCACCAGGCTCGGCCGGTGGCTCGTACAGCTTTGATGTCACCGAGGACGGTTTCCAAACCCAGGTGCTTGAGGCATCGGCTCAGCATCCGGTGGTGTTGGCGCTGTGGTCGTCGCGCGCCGAGCAGAGCCGCGCTGCGGTCGACATCATCAGCAAGGTCGCGGACAGCTTTGGCGGCCGGCTCAGCCTGGCTCGCCTCGACATCGACTCCAGCCCCCAGCTCGCGCAGGCGCTGCAGGTGCGCGCGGTGCCGTACGTCTTGGCGGTGCTGCGTGGCCAGCCCGTTCCGCTGTTCGAGGGCAGCGTGGACGAGCCGACCGCTCGGGAGGCGATGGAGCAGGTGTTGCAGGCGGCGACCGCCAACGGCATCACCGGCGTCGCGGGACCCGTTGCCGAGGCCGGCGCCGAGGACCTGGACCTGGCGGACGCCGAGGACACCGAGCCGGTATCCGACCCACGCTTCGCCGAAGCCGAGGCCGCGCTGGAGCGCGGCGACACCGATCAGGCGGTCGCCGCCTATCAGCGCCTGGTGACGGCCAGCCCGGCCGACACCGAAGCGGCGACGCGGCTGGCCCAAGCACAGCTCGTGCAGCGCACCAGCGGGGTCGACCCGAGCGCTGCCCGCGCCGCTGCCGCCGCCGACCCAGCAGACGACGAAGCGCAGATGCTCGCCGCCGACCTCGACCTGCTGGGGGGACACGCAGACGACGCCTTCGACCGCATCATCGATGTCGTTCGCCGCACCGCCGGGCCCGAACGCGACCGCGCCCGCCAGCACCTGGTCGCCCTGTTCGACGTGGTCGGACCCGACGATCCGCGCGTTGCCGGGGCACGCCGTAGGCTGGCCAACGCACTGTTCTGAGCCGGCAAGGGGGCTATGTGCGCCGGTTTCTGAGCCTGCTGTTGTGGCTGGCCGCCGTGGTGTGCCTGCTCGTGGGTACAGCGACAGCCGCGCTGTTCGGGCCGGACGACCGAGCCCAGACGGGGCTGCTGCCGGTGTCCGGTGATGCAGGCGTCGCCGTGGTTGAGCCCAGGGTGCTGCCGGTGGCGGGTCTGGACGTGCAGGTGACCGCCCAGACGGGTGCTGAACGGCCGCTGTTCCTCGGACTGGGCAACGCCGTCGATGTGGACAGCTACGCCGACGGGGTCGCGCAGACCCGAGTCAAGCAGGTGCAGCTGAGGCGCAGCCTGAAACAACCGCTGCGGCTGGTTGCGGCGCCGGTCACAGGCAGCGATACCTTGCCGGGGCCTCCGGACGAGATCGACTGGTGGTTCGCCGCACAGCAGGGCGATGGTGCTGTGCAGATGCAGGTGGAACTGCCCACCACCCAGGCGCAGGTCGTGGTGGTCGCGTTGGACGGTGAGCCGCTCGGCGGTCTTGAGGTCGGTGCCTCCTATCACCAGCAGGGCGCCTTCGGGACCGGGCTCGGGCTGGCCGGACTTGCGCTGGGCCTGGTGTTGTTCGGCTGGCTCGCGTGGCCGCCCAGTCGGCCCGGAGCTGAGCCAGCCGCACGATCTGAGCCGATAGTCGAAGGATCGTCACCGGCCGCCGAGCCGCTCGACCAGCGGCAACGACGAGTGCCGCTGGTCGCGCTAGCGCTGGTGTGCGGCCTGACGACTGCCGCCTGTGAGCTGCCGCAGCGCGTCGACAGCCAGCCAACAAAGCTGGCGGCATCGCAGGACGAGGGCGCTGAGGTGGTGGAACGCTGGGCCGCGCAGCGGGCAGAGGCGCTGCGCACGCTCGACCCACAACCGCTGAGCGCTGTGGAGCAGGCGCCGACCCTGCAGATCGATGAGGGGGCCTTTGAGGTTGCCCGTCGCCTGCTCGACGACGAGACCGCCGAGATCAACCAGGATCTGCGGTTGCGGTCGGTCCAGTCACCGCGGTTGCCGCGATACCCGGTGTGGTTCGTCGCCGTGGTCGAGGATGTTGCCGGATCGGTCGCGAAGGTGCAGGTGCACCGCCGGGGGACTGCTGCCGGCGACTGGATGCTGGTTGCTCAGGCAGATGTGCTGTCGTCGACCGAGCTGCCCTCGATGGCCGTCGACTCCACCGGTGCGATCACACCCGTCGGCCCCGCCGAGGCCACCGGGTTGCAAGCCCCGCCGCAAGATGTGGCCGACGCATACGCCGACCTGCTCGCCGACGCCGCCGCCGACGGTGGCGAGCTGGTGACCGTGGATTCGTTCGTCCAGCAGATGCGCACGGTTGAGACCAGCCAGTCGTCGGTCGAGGGGGTGGCACTGCAGCAGAGCTGGTCTGCTCACAAGGTTCGGTGGGCGATGCGTACCGACGACGGCGGTGCGTTGATGTTCGCCACCTTCGACCGCAGCGACGCCTACCGGCTCAAGAGCCCGAAGTCGATCCGGTGGGCAGCACAGTCGGAGCAGCGGGCGTTCCTGGACGACAGCACCGACAAGCGTCCCACCCTCGACTACCTGCACCAGGTGCTGTTCTATCTGCCGCCCGCCGGTGCTGGCGCCGCCCGTGCGATCGGTCAGTACGGGGGAGTGGTGGGGCTGGCGGATCGATGAGGTGTCTGCGGTTGATCGAGTGCTGGCCTACTCCGGCACCCGCCCGCTCTGCAGGAAGGGCGGCACCAATCCACCGTCCGCGACCAGTTCGAGCCGGTCGGCAACCTGTGGTCGACAGCGTGCCCGCACCTCGGCGGGATCAGCCCAATGCACCGCTGCGATCTCGCGCGGCTCCAGCCGCATGGACCGCACGAGATCTGCGGCGACCACCCCGAGGTCGAACATGAACAAGCAGGCGTCGTCCCAACCCGCCCACGGTGGCAGCCAGTCGACGGTCACCAGCTCACCGGCGGTCAGCTGGACGCCCAACTCCTCGGCGACCTCGCGGACAACACAATCGCGCGGAGACTCGTGCGGCTCCACCACACCGCCGGGCAGGTCCCAGTCGTGTTTGTAGGTGAGCTCGCAGAGCAGCACCCGCCCGGCCGGATCGCGCAGCAGACCCTGGGCGATCACCCGCTTGAGCGGCAGGCCGGCGTTCAGCACCGCTCGGAAGCCGTCTGCGGTTGCCGGCTCCGGATCGCTTGCCAGCCGGCCCACCAGGATCTCGTCCACCCGTCGGCCTGCGCGCACGCTGGCACCCCGCACCACCCCCTCGCGGCGCAGCCCGGCGCGGGCAGCGAGCCGCAGCGAGGGCGCGTCGGCGGGGTCCACATGGGCGGCAACACGGTCGACGCCCAGATCGCCGAAGGCGTGGCCGATGAGTAGCCGTACCGCGCGCAGCCCCCCGTCACCAATCAGCAGTTCGGGCTCGAACTGCCATCGCAGCCATGCCGCGGCATGGTCCGAGCGTTGCAACTCGAGCGCGCCGACAGGCGCGCCGCCGCGCTCAACCGTGAACGTGTGTGCTTGCCCGTGCCCGTGCCCATCGGGCCGGTCGTCGGGGCGCAGGACGAGGTCGCTGTCGCGCAGACTCACCCGCGGGTCTGGCACGGCTTAGCCGTCATGGCGCAACCACACCGTCGCCAGCGGCGGCAGTGTCATCACGGCGGACGCAGGCTGTCCATGCCACGAGTCGCCGTCAGCCCGGACGACGCCGAGGTTGCCCACTCCTGAGCCACGGTAGGTCTCGGCGTCGGTGTTCACGACCTCACGCCAGCGGCCGTCGGCCGGCAGACCGAGCCGGTACTCGTAGTGCGGCACGGCCGCGAAGTTGGACACGCAGGCGAGTCGGTGATCTTTGTCGCTGCGCAGGAAGCTGAACACGTTGTTGCCCGAGTCGTTGGCGTCGATCCAGGCGAAGCCCGCGGGGTCGGAGTCGGACCGCCATAGCGCGGCCGCGTCGAGGTATGCCCCGTTCAGGTCACGCACCAGGGACTGCACCCCCGCATGCGCGGGGTCGTCGAGCAGCCACCAATCCAGCTCTCGCTCCTCCGACCACTCGTTGTCCTGCGCGATCTCGCAGCCCATGAACAGCAACTGCTTGCCCGGGTGCGCCCACATGAATGCCAGGTAGGCGCGCAGGGTTGCCAACTGGCGCCAGCGGTCACCGGGCATCTTGCGCAGCAGTGACCCTTTGCCGTGCACGACCTCGTCGTGGCTCAACGGCAGTACGAAGTTCTCGGTGTAGGCGTACATCATGGAGAAGGTCATCTGATGGTGGTGATAGCTGCGGTGCACCGGGTCGTGCGCCACATAGCCCAGCGAGTCGTGCATCCAGCCCATGTTCCACTTGAAGCCGAAGCCCAACCCGCCAAGGTGCGTTGCCCGGGTGACACCGGGCCACGAGGTGGACTCCTCGGCGATGATTGTCACCCCGGGCGAGCGACGGTAAGCGGTCGCGTTCACCTCTTGCAGCAGCGAGACCGCTTCCAGGTTCTCCCGCCCGCCGTACTGGTTGGGCTCCCACTCGCCGGCTTCGCGGGAGTAGTCCAGGTAGAGCATCGAGGCGACGCCGTCGACCCGCAGTGCGTCCGCGTGAAACTCCTCCAGCCAGTAGAGCGCGTTGGCGACCAGGAAGTTGCGCACCTGCGGCTTGCCGAAGTCGAAGATGTAGGAGCCCCACTCCTTGTGCCAGCCCTTGCGGGGGTCGGGGTGCTCATACAGCGCAGTGCCGTCGAAACGCGCCAGCGCCCAGGCGTCCGTGGCGAAGTGGCCCGGCACCCAGTCCAAGATCACCCCCACACCGGCCTGGTGCAACCGGTCCACCAGGTGTCGGAAGTCGTCGGGGTCCCCGAAGCGGGAGGTCGCCGCGAAGAAGCCGGTGACGTGGTAGCCCCAGGACCCGCCGAAGGGGTGCTCCATCACCGGCATCAGCTCGACATGGGTGAAGCCGAGGTCGACCACGTAGTCGACCAGCTCGTCGGCCAGCTCGAGGTAGCTGCGACCACGGCGCCACGACCCCAGATGCAGCTCATAGATGCTCATCGGCCGCTCGTGCGGCGCGCGCTCGACGCGCTCGGTCATCCAGTCGGCGTCACTCCACTGGTGCCCGCTGTGATGCACGATCGACGCCGTCTCGGGCGCACTTTGCGCCTTGCGAGCCATCGGGTCGGCCTTGGCCCGCCACTGGTCGTCGGGCTCCAGGATCTCGAACTTGTACAAGGTGCCGGCGCCGACGTCAGGGACGAACAGCTCCCAGACCCCCGAGGACCCCATTGCCCGCATCGGGTGCGAACGGGCGTCCCAGTGGTTGAAGTCTCCGACGACTCGCACACCCTTGGCGTTGGGCGCCCACACCGCGAACGACGTACCCCGCACCGACCCGGCAGCCGGTCCGGCCAGGCTGTCGTAGCTGCGCGCGTGTGCGCCGAGCACGTCCCACAGCCGTTCGTGCCGCCCCTCGCCGATCAGGTGCAGATCGACCTCGCCGAGCGTCGGCAAAAAGCGGTAGGGGTCGTCGACGACCTCGCCATCACCGTCGTCGTAGGACACCCGCAGTCGGTAGTCACCGACCTCTGGTGTGTCGAGCACACCGACCCAGACGCCCGCATGCTCATGCTTGAGCCGCACCGAACGGTCGCCGTGCTCGACCACGACGCTGCGCGCCAGCGGGCGAAGCGTGCGCACGGTGACCGCTCCGTCGTACGAGTGCGCGCCCAAGATCGCGTGCGGGTCGCCGTACCGGCCGGCGGTGATCTCGTCGAGAACCGCGGTGTCGACCGGCTTGGGCTGGCTCGGGCTGGTGGACTTGGCGGTCACGATGCACCTCCGGTGTCGTGCGCGAGCCGGGAGATGGCGCGCAGCGGGATAGGCAGCCAGGTCGGGCGGTTGCGGACCTCGTAGACCGCCTCGTAGACAGCCTTGTCGGTCTCGTACGCGCGGAGCAACACCGCCGCAGAGCCGGTCAGGTCAGCGCCAGAGTCCTCGGCGTAACCGTCGAGGAAGGCGGCCCGGTTGCGTTCGGCCCACTCCCGCGCCCGTTGCGCCAATTGGTGGTCGCCCAGCAGATCGGCCCACTGGGACTGCGCGGCGTAGTCGAACGAGCGCAGCATGCCGGCGACGTCACGCAGCGGGCAGTCCAGCTCGGTCCGCTCCGTCAGCGGGGTTGCGGGCTCCCCCTCGAAGTCGATGACTCGCCAGCCGTCCATGGTGCGTAACGTCTGGCCCAGGTGGAAGTCCCCGTGCACCCGCTGCACCGCGACTCCGCCACTCAGCTTGTCCATGGCGTCGAAGGCCCCGGCGAGCGCGGCGGTGTGCTCGGCCACCTCGGGCACCTGCTCGGCGGCCGCGGTGAGCCGGCCACGCATCCGCTCGGTCACCGCCGTGATCTGCGCACCGCTCCAGGTGTCCCGGGGCAGCGCAGCAGCCAGGTCGGCGTGCAGCCGGGCCGCGGTGACGCCGAGCCGGTGCGACTCGGCGGCGAAGTCCCCACCGACCTCGTCGGGGTGCAGGTCGCGCTCAGCGAACAAGTCGCGGACACTGGTCAACGCCAGATCCCAACCGTCGCTGGCGGTCCGCAGGAAGTCCGACAGCATCGCCAGATCGAGCACCCCGTCGTCGTCGGTGCTGTCCAGCCAGCCGACCAGCGGGACGATCTCTGCTGAGCCGGTCTCGCTCAGCGCGGCCAACACCTCGATGTCGGGGTTGTGGCCCACCGAGACCCGACGGAACAGCTTGAGCAGCAGGTCGTCACCGACCCGCACGTTGCTGTTGCTCTGCTCGCCGGTCAGCAGGACACTTGCCTGCCCGCGCTCCAGCTCGCGCGGGGCGACCCGGTGAGCGCGCAGCGAGCCGGTCATGTC
>JACCYS010000294.1 GCA_013696365.1 Nocardioidaceae bacterium | reverse complement strand
CACGCTCCTGGTGTTCATGGGGTTGGCTGGGAGCGTCAATGCCGTCGCCCAGACATCCGGTGACCTGTCGGTCGCCCGCGGCGTGCCCGAGCACGTGCAAGGCCTTGCCTTCGGAATAAAGACGTCGTGCCTGCCGATGGCGACGTTGCTGGCCGGCGTGGCGATCCCTGTGGTCGGGGTCAACTTCGGTTGGCGTGCGTCGTTCCTGGCCGCTGCCGGCGTGGCCGCGGCGGTGGCGGCTTTGATTCCACGGGGGTCGAGCTTTCGGCCGGCGCCCCCCAAGCGGACCGCGCCGCGACCGAACGCGAGCCGGTCGGCGTTGCTGGTGCTGATGCTCTCCGGAGCGTTGAGCATCGGTGCCGTGAACACGATGGGCGCGTCCTACGCCGAATCTGCCCTGCGCCTCGACTTGTCACCATCCGCAGCGGGCTGGTGGCTTGCGGTCGGCAGCCTTGGCGCCGTGGCAGGGCGGATCGGATTCGGTGCGGTCGGTGATTGCCTGCACCGGCCGCATCTCGCGGTGGTTGCGTGGCTGTGGATCGCCGGCGGCATCGGGATGGCATTCCTGGCTCCCGCGTCCTCGCTCCCGCTGTTCGCCGTGGCCACACTCGTGGCGTTCACCGCCGGCAGCGGGTGGACGGGCCTGTTCCTGACGGCAGTGGTGCGCTCCAATCCGGCGGCTCCTGCCGCCGCCACCGGCGTGGTGATGACGGGTCAGTTCGCCGGCAGTGTGGTAGGCCCGCTGCTGTTCGGGGCGGCTGCGAGCAGGGGTAGGTACTTCGGTGCCTGGATCGTCACTGGCCTCGCACTGGCTGGAGCGGCCGCGCTGCTGCCGACCGCCGAGCGACTGCTGGGGCGCGCGAGACAGATCGAAGGCAGCGACCCGGAGCAGCAATCATCACCATCAAGCCCGTCCTGACAACCCCGACAGAAAGCGAGCCGATGGCTGAGTTCCTTGTGCAGATGCAGGTGCAGATCCCGCCCGACATGCCTGACCAGCAGCTGGATGACCTGCGAGCGCGTGAAAAGGAACGCGGCCTGCAGCTGCGGGCGGAAGGCACCATCCAGCGGGTCTGGCGGGTGCCCGGTCGCGTGGCCAACATCGCCTACTGGCAGGCTCCGGACGCGACGGCGCTGCACGACAAGATCGCGTCGTTGCCGATGTTCCCGTGGCTGGACGTGCAGGTCACGGCGCTGGCCCTGCATTACCTCGAAGCCGACGACTGATCGTGGTACGCCTCCACGCAACCGCGGGAACGCGTGGCTGACACGGCCCCGCACGACGTCGACGCCGCTGCAGCAACCCAGGGGGCCAACCCCGGCTACCTGCTCAATCGCCGTGCGACGATGTCCGCCTTCACCTCGTTGGTGCTCGGAATCTTTCTGGCGACGCTGGCACAGACCATCCTGGTCACTGCCCTGCCGCACATCGTCGCGGATCTGAACGACCCCAAGGAGTACTCCTGGATCTTCGGCGTGTACATGCTGACCTCGACGGTCACGGTGCCGCTGTTCGGACGCCTGTCGGACCTGCACGGGCGGCGACGCTACTTCCTTGCCGGCGTCGTGGTGTTCATGGCCGGCGCGGTGATCGGCGCTTTCGCCGACACGATGGGCCAGGTCATCACCGCCCGTGCGGTGCAGGGACTCGGAGCCGGCGCAGTGATCCCGGTCGCGCAAGCTGCCATCGGCGACCTCGTTCCCCCGTCGAGGCGCGGGCGCTGGCAGAGTGGCATCGGTGGCGTGATCGCCCTTGCGTACGTGGTCGGGCCGACCGTCGGCGGCTGGTTGGCCGACAACGTCGACTGGCGCTGGACGTTCACCGTCACGCTGCCGGTCGGGGTGCTCACCTTCGCCACGGGGTGGCGCAGCCTGAGGTTCACCCAGCCCAAGCAGGCGAGCCAACCGATGAACTACGTCGGCAGCCTGCTCATGGCCGGCGGGCTGTCCGGCGTGCTGATCGGCGTGGTGGAACTGGGCCAAGGCGCCGGCCCCCTGTCCGCCGGCTTCCTCGGTCCCACCCTTGTGGGCGCAATCCTGCTCGCCGCGCTCGTCCACCACCAGCGTGCAACGACAAACCCCGTCATCCCTGCCGAGTTCGTCGGTGATCGGCTGTTTGTGATGTCCTGCGCCGGCGGGTTCGTCACCGGCGTCGCCCTGTTCGCAGCCATCGTCTACACCCCCCTGCTCACGCAAGGAGTGCTCGGCATCTCTGCGACCAGTTCCGGCATCGCGCTGGCACCGTTGATGATCGCGAACTTCACCTCGATCACCGTGACCGGCGACATCATCACGCGGACCGGGCGCTACCGCCCGGTGATCCTGGCGGGCGCACCCATCATGGCCACCGGCTTCGCCCTGCTCGCCCTGGTCAACGAGCAGTCCTCGATCTGGCTCGTCGTCACCGCCACGATCGTGATCGGTCTGGGCCTGGGCTGCCTGCAGCAGAACCTCGTCCTTGTCATGCAGAACGCACTGCCTGCGGAGCACACGGGCATCGTGACCAGTGCAAGCCAGTTCACCCGCACGGCCGGCGGAGCCGTCGGCATCGCCATCCTGGGCGCGGTGCTGAGCTGGCTCATGGGCTCGAGCGGCGTACCCCAGGGGGAGGCCGCGGCAAGCGCCGCGCAACGAGCAGCCCTCGCCGGCGCACTGCGTCCGCTCTTTGTCGTGACCGTCGTGGTGATGGCGATCGGGTGCTGGGCGGTGGCGCGCATCCCGCAGGTGGCGCTGCGAAAGACGGTGCACCAGCCCGAGGCCGAAGAGCAGTCCGCCGCCTGAACCTGACGGGGACCCGGGTCAGGCTCGCGTGCCGAGCACATCCTCGGCGATCGTGGCGAACTCCTCGTCGTCGAGCAGGTCGCGCTTCTCCAATGACTTGGCCTTCACCTGCCCGAGCATCTCCAGCTTCTGCTCGTCGGAGGCCTGCAGGCCGAGACGCTCCAAACCCTCGGCGATGTTGTCGACCCCGCTGCCCTTGCCGAGCACGATCGTCGGACCTGGCTGGCCCACAAGTGACGGCAGGTACGGCACGACCTCGGTGGTGTCGACGTC
>JACCYS010000275.1 GCA_013696365.1 Nocardioidaceae bacterium | reverse complement strand
GCTGCGCAGTCACCTGCCGCCGACCGACCCGTTCGCGTCGTACGCAGACCTGCTGAGCGGACCGGGGATCGAGCACCGGCAGTTGCGCGGCTACCTGGTCGGCAGCCTGGATGCGGTGCTGCGGCTGCGCAGCGCCGACGGTGGGTATCGCTACCTGGTGGTCGACTACAAGACCAACTGGCTCGGTGATGGCAGATCCAGTAGTGAGCCTGGCGGCGGGCTCAGCGCTTGGCACTACCGACCGGCTGCCCTTGCCGAGACCATGTCCGCAGCGCACTATCCGCTGCAGCTGTTGCTCTATCTGGTTGCGCTGCATCGGTACCTGCGGTGGCGCCAACCCGACTACGACCCAGTCCGACACCTCGGCGGCGGGCTCTACCTGTTCGTTCGCGGTATGTGCGGTCCGGACACACCGGTCGTCAACGGCACACCCACCGGGGTATTCGCCTGGTCACCGCCAGCAGGACTGGTCGAGGCGCTGTCCGGGTTGCTGGCGGGGGAGCGGCCATGACCGACCCCGACCCGTACGACGTCCGGCTAGCCGTGCGGGCCACCGGCCTGCTGCGCGACTTCAACCAGGCGGGGGTGCTGTCGGCGGCCGACGTGCACGTGGCCCGACGGCTCGGACGCCTCGGCGGCGAGAACGACGAGCGGGTGCTGCTGGCGGCAGCCCTGGCTGTGCGGGGAGTGCGGCTCGGGTCGGTGTGCGTGCATCTGCCGCGGGTGCGCGAGACCGTCACCGTTGACGACGAGACGCACACCCATGACGTGGCACTTGCCTGGCCCGACCCGGCCGCCTGGCTGACGGCTTGCGCGGGGAGCGTGCTGGTGGCTTTCGGTGCGGACGACGAGCCGGGCGCGGCCGGGGTGGCCTGCCCGTTGCGTCTGATGGGTGACCTGCTCTATCTGGACAGGTATTGGCGCCAGGAGCACGTGGTGCGGTCGGAGATGGATGCGCGGGTGCTGGACACACAGCAGTCTCCAGACCCGGCCGCGCTGCGTGCGGCCCTCGCTGAGCACTTCCCGGCGCGGCCCCCGGACCAGCAGCGGCTGGCCGCGGCCATGGGGGCATTGCGATCGGTCTCGGTGGTGGCGGGCGGCCCGGGGACGGGCAAGACCACCATGGTGGCGCGGCTGCTCGCGGTGCTGCGCAGCCTGGCGGGGGAGCCGCCGCGAATCGCTCTGGCGGCGCCGACGGGCAAGGCTGCGGCCCGGCTGCAGGAGGCGGTGCGAGCAGAGTCGTCCGCACGGGACCTGGGTCTCGACGACATCACCGCCGCCACCATCCACCGGCTGCTGGGCTGGCAACCGGGCAGCCGCAGTCGGTTCCGGCACGACCGCGACAACCGCCTCCCGTACGACGTGGTGGTGGTCGACGAGACTTCGATGGTCTCGCTGACCTTGATGTCGCGGCTGCTCGAGGTGGTGCGACCGGACGCCCGACTGGTGTTGGTGGGCGACCCCGACCAGCTCGCATCGGTAGAGGCGGGTGCGGTGCTCGGCGACCTAGTCGCCCGGCCGGCCCCCGCGGGTGCCCAGCCGCCGGCCACGTTGCACGAGGTGGCTGGTGCTGATCTGTCCACCGAGGTCGACCCGGCTCTGCTGAGCGGCGGTGTCGTACGCCTGACCACCGTGTATCGCTTCGGCAGCGAGATCGGTGCGCTGGCCGAGGCGGTTCGCGGCGAACGGGCGGCTGAGGCGCTGACAATCCTGCGGGACGGCAGCGAGTCGGTCAGCTTCGTCGAGGTCCCGGACGTCACTGTCGAGCCTGCGGGTCGGCACCATCCTCGCCTCGCCGCCGTTCGCGCCGATGTGACCGCGGCGGCGGTGTCGCTCACCGCCGCCGCCCGCTCTGGGGATGTTGCTGCGGCGTTGAGCCTTTTAGAACGGCACCGGTTGCTGTGCGCTCACCGACGGGGGCCGTACGGCGTCAGTTGGTGGAGCCGGCAGGTGGAGCGGTGGGTGATGTCCGCCGTGGACGGTGCAGACGAAGGGGAGTGGTACGCCGGTCGGCCGTTGCTGGTCGATACAAACGACTACGAGTTGGGCCTGTTCAACGGCGATACCGGTGTGGTTGTCGCCGGCCAGGGTCAGGGCCAAGGTCCGGTGGCGGCGTTCCTACGCGGCAGCGAACCGCTGCTGGTCGCCCCCGCCCGGTTGGGTGCGGTGCAGACGGTGCATGCGATGACTGTGCACCGCGCGCAGGGCAGCCAGTTCGACACGGTGACCCTGATGTTGCCACCGGCCGACTCTCCGCTGCTCACCCGTGAGCTGCTCTACACCGCCCTCACGCGGGCCCGTACCCATGTCCGGGTGGTTGGCACCGAGGAGGCTGTGGTGCGCGCCATCGGACGTCCCATCATGCGGGCGAGCGGGCTGCGAACGCCCGGCTGAGTGACGGGTGAGCGGTCTGCAGATCCAATCGGGGTCACTGCTTGCCGGCGGGCAGTGATGTCGTCCACAACACGGCGCCCGTGATGTCGATCAGCTTGACCGTCAGGGCCTTGGTGGCGGAGTCGATCGCGACCTCGCCGACGTACTGTCCACCCTCGGCTGGAGAGGAGTTCACCCGCGGCGGCCCCTGCTCGAAGGCAACCCGCGGCCCGAAGGTCGCATCCAGCTCGTTCGGTCCGAAGCCGCCGGCGTTGCGCGGTCCGGACACGAACTCCCAGAACGGGTCGAAGTCGGTGAACGCTGCCCGCTGCGGCGAGTAGTGGTGCGCCGCGGTGTAGTGCACGTCGGCGGTCAGCCAGACGTGGTTGCGGATGCCCTCGTGCTTGAGGAACGACAGCACCTCGGCGATGTCGATCTCACGACCGAGCGGCTTGCCCGGCTTGCCGTTGGCGATCCCCTCCCACTCGGTGCCGTCGGGCACCAGCAGTCCGATGGGCAGGTCGGCGGCGATCACCTTCCAGGTGGCCGTCGAGCGTCGCAACTCCCGCTTCAGCCAGGCGGTCTGTTCGCGGCCGAGCACCCCGCCGTCGGAGGTCGGTTCGAGGTTGTCGGTGTTCGGGTCCTTCGACGAACGCATGTCGAGGACGAAGACGTCGAGCAGCGGCCCGTACTGGATGCGCCGGTATCCGCCCGTCATGGTCAGATGGGACCGGTGCGATCGGTACGTACTCGTGGAACGCCCGCGACGCCCGCCGGGCGAGCACGTCGACGTCGTGGACGCGGTAGCGCTCGTCGTCGAGCCGCTCGCCGGGGTACCAGTTGTTCAGGACCTCGTGTCGTCCCACTGGTTGATCTGCGGCGTGCGGGTGAGGAACTCACGCCAGTTGTCGGCCATCAGGTTGTAGCGGAACTGGCCGCGAAACTCGTCCAGCGTCTGGGCGACGTCCTGCTTGGCGGGTGTGACCAGGTTTGTCCAGACCCGACCGTCGGGCAGTGACACCCGGTGTTCTACCGGCCCGTCGGAGTAGACGGTGTCGCCGCTGCACAAAAAGAAGTCGGGGTCTAGATCGAGAGGGTGTCGGCCATCGGGAAGCCACCCAGGTCGGGGTTGACGCCCCAGCCCTGTCCGGCAATGTCGCCGCTCCAGACGAAGCGCAGGTCCTGACCCGCACCGGGTGCCGTGCGGAGCCGGCCGACGACGGGGTCCCCGCTCAGCGAGGCGTGACCGACCTCGTCGGCACGGATGTGGTAGTAGAGCTCGCTGCCACTGGGCAGCCCGGTCAACGTGACACGGCCGGTTAGGTCCGTCCGGGGGGTGACCAGCGGGCCCTCGAACTGCTCGCCGTCGCGGAAGGACGGGTTCGTGGCCACCTCCACGACCTGGCGCGACGGGCGGTCGGCTCGTGCCCAGACCGTCGCCTGGTTGCCCGTCACATCGCCGGACTGGACACCGTCGGTGAGCTGGGGCCGGCCGCGCCGCACCAGAGCGGGGATCGCAGTCCGCGATCCAGTTAAGGCCGCTGCGGCCGGAGTAGCGGAGGCCATCCCGACTGCGCCAACAACGGCGGATGCGCGGAGCAAGGATCTGCGGGATATGTCGGTCATGTCGCTACGGTCCCGGCGCGGAGTAACGCTGCGGCGACACCCTGGTGGGCGTCAGATGAACGGTGCTACGACGCTCGGCACCGGCCATCTGCGGGGGTGCCTGGCCCTTTCGGGCCATGCCCTGCGGATTCCGGGGGACACCGTGGGAATGTCGCCGTATATTCTTCCGCGTAGGGCTTGACCTGCGGCGGCAAATGCCGTCAGATCGGTGAAGCAACCCAACCATCCGGGTGGGCGGCCGCATGCGGCTTTCTGGGTCACTCCCAGTGGTCATCGGGGAACGGTGGAGTAGTTGATGGGTTCACGACGGGCACGCGGGCCGGACCGCGGTCGCGCTGGGCTACGTCGGCCCCACGTACCCGGTGGCCGAGTAACGACCGCAGCCACGCTCGCCGTTTTGGTCGCCGCTTCCAGCCTCGGTGGTTCCGGTGTGACGCTGAGCGCGCCTGCTGGCGCTGCCACCGCGGACCAGGTTCTGCCAGGTGCCGAGTCAGTGACTGTTCCTGAGGCCGGAACGTCATGGGTTGCTCAGGCGCTGACGAGTCAGTCCGGGGCGCTGGCGGTCGGGGATGCCAGCGGTGGGCTTTTTGCCCTCTCCGGTGACAAGCGGCCACGAGTTGTCGCCGCTGACGGCTTGCCGCTGGGACGGGGTGGCCGCGACGCCGTCGCGACCTCGTCAGCGACGGTTGACGGCATACCCACGGCCGCATTGGCCGCCTACTACAACGCCGAGTCGGTCCTGCGCACCGTGAAGTCGTCCTGCAACCTGTCGTGGAGCCTGTTGGCGGGCATCGGTCGGGTCGAATCCGACCACGGCAGGTATGGCGGCGCGAAGGTCAAGCCTGACGGCCGGGCCGAGCCGGAGATCATCGGGCTTCCCCTCAACGGCAAGGGGCCGGTCGCGGCGATCGCTGACTCCGACCAGGGGCGACTCGACGGTGACGGGACGTGGGACCGGGCGGTGGGGCCGCTGCAGTTCATTCCCACCACGTGGGCGGTCGTCGGTTCCGATGGAGACGGCGACGACGTCCGCGACCCCCATGACTTCGACGATGCGGCACTTGCCGCGGCGGTCTACCTGTGCTCCGGCGACGGCGATCTGAGCACTCGCGCCGGTGCTGAGGCGGCTGTGGGTCGGTACAACCACTCCGACGAGTACGTCGCGCTCGTGCTCGCCTACGCCAAGGCGTACGAGAACGGCGAGTTGCCCGATGACCTGGCCGTTTCGACGTCGCCGACGGACGCTTCTTCGGTGCCCACGGTCGACGAGCCCGTCACCCAGCCACCGGTTGGCCCCCCGCTCGATTCCGGAGCTGACGACGCCAAGCGGCCACGGAACGGCGGCAACGGCGGCGGCAATGGCGGTGGCGATGGCGACAGCCCAGATACGTCAGGGCCAACGCAGCGGCCGCCGGCGACCCCACAGCCATCGCCAGAGACCTCACCGACGCCGGACCCGACACCGACACCGGACCCGAAGCCGACACCGACACCGGACCCGAAGCCGACACCGGCGCCGCCATCGGAACCGAGCCCTGAGCCCGAGCCGACGGAACCGAGCCCTGAGCCCGAGCCGACGGAACCGAGCCCTGAGCCCGAGCCGACGG
>JACCYS010000269.1 GCA_013696365.1 Nocardioidaceae bacterium | reverse complement strand
TCGATCGAGACCTCCACGGAGTCCGGCAGGTGCGTCGCCTCTGCCTCCACCGACAGCTGGGCAGTCTCGGTGACCACAAGGGTGTCGGGCGCCGCCTCACCGATGAGCACCACCCGGATGTCCACGGTCACCTTCTCGCCGCTACGGACCACGAGGAGGTCCGCGTGCTCGATGGACCCCTTGATCGGGTCACGCTGCACCTGCTTGGTCAATGCGAGCTGCCGGGTGCCGCCCTCGACGTCGATCGACAGCAGCGCGTTGGGGTTCTTCAGCGCCAACATCAGGTCGTGACCCGGCAGCGACAGGTGCTGCGGGTCGGCGCCGTGGCCGTACAGCACCGCCGGCACCTTTGCCTGGCGGCGGACGCGCCGGGCAGCCCCCTTGCCGAACTCGGTGCGGGGCTCTGCCTTGATGCGGATCTCGGCCACGGTGACTCTCCTCCAACTGCAATGCGGTGACGGGCGGGTCCATGGTGGACCCTCGGCAGGGAGTTGGCCGCGTGATGTCAGCGGCGCACAGCAGACACAACGACCGCGCCGATCACGGGGATTGCGATCCCCCTCGCCGAGGTAACCACCCCACCGTAGCGCGAGGCTCTGGCGGATGAAAATCCTGCCGCGCCGTCCGGACGCTGGCGAGCGTCCGGTACCGGTGCCCGCCCGCGTCCGCCTCGCCACGCCACGCCACGCGCGCCACGTATACGCGGCGGGCCGACCCTTTACGTGGCGTGCAACCCACGTAAAGCAACCGCGGGCCACGTAAACGTGGCGGACCGACCAGGCGTGGCGGCCCGACCAGCCGAGGCGGCGCCGTGGTGCGGGCGGCTGGGGTCAGGCGCGGCCGTCGAACAGGCTGGTCACCGAACCGTCCTCGAACACCTCACGGATCGCCCTGCTGATCAGCGGAGCGATCGACAGCAGTGTCAGGGTGTCGAACTGCTTGTCGGCGCCGACCGGCAGTGTGTTGGTCACCACGACCTCGCGAGCTCGCGAGTTCTTCAGCCGGTCCACCGCCGGGCCGGATAGCACCGCGTGGGTTGCCGCGACGACGACGCTTGCTGCGCCGGCATCGAGCAGCGCGTCCACCGCCTTCACGATCGTGCCGCCGGTGTCGATCATGTCGTCGACCAGCACACACGTACGGTCCCGGATCTCACCGACGACCCGGTTGGCGACCGCCTCGTTTGGCCGGTGCGCATCGCGGGTCTTGTGGACGAATGCGAGCGGAGTGCCCCCCAAGCGAGAGGCCCACTGCTCGGCCACCCGGATGCGTCCGGCATCCGGCGAGACCACCACCAGGTCCTCGACGCCGTACTTGTCGCTCACGTACCCAGCCAGGATCGGCATCGCCATCAGATGATCCACCGGGCCGTCGAAGAAGCCCTGGATCTGCGAGCTGTGCAGGTCCACCGCGATCAGGCGGTCGGCACCGGCGGTCTTGAAGAGGTCCGCGACCAGTCGCGCAGACACCGGCTCACGTCCGCGGTGCTTCTTGTCCTGTCGGGCATAGGCATAGAACGGCTGAACCACCGTGATGCGCTTAGCCGAGGCGCGCTTGAGCGCGTCGACCATGATCAGCTGCTCCATCACCCACTGGTTGATCGGCGCAGCATGGCTCTGCAGCACGAAGGCGTCGCAGCCGCGGACCGACTCCTCGAAACGGACGTAGATCTCGCCGTTCGCGAAGTCGTACGCCGACTGCGGCACCAGCCCTGAGCCCAACTGCTCGGCCACCTCAGAGGCCAGCTCAGGGTGGGCGCGACCCGAAAAGACCATCAGGTTCTTCTCGGTCGTACGCTTCATGCCAGTCACGAACGGGTCCCCTCGTCGGGCTGCCCGGCGGGCGTGGACGGTGACGGGTCCACAGTCTGCCGCACCGCAGCCGGCGCCGCGTCCTCGCCATCTCGACGAGCGGCGGCCGCAGCACCAGCACCAGGCGTGCCGGGTCGCTTCCGCTCGGTCCAGCCCTCGTGGTGACGCTGCGCCCCGCTGGAGACCGCCAATGCGCCCGCCGGAACAGCACGACGGACGACCGTGCCGGCGCCGGTGACCGCGCCGTCGCCGATCTCCACCGGTGCGACGAAAACATTGTCCGATCCGGTCCGGACGTGCTCACCCACCTTCGTACGGTGCTTGGCGACCCCGTCGTAGTTGGCGGTGATCGTGCCCGCACCGATGTTGGTGCCGGCGCCGATCTCAGCGTCCCCGATGTAGGACAGGTGTGGCACCTTGGCGCCGGGCCCCAGTTGACTGTTCTTGGTCTCGACGAACGTGCCCACCTTGGCGTCAGCACGCAGCACCGTGCCCGGACGCAGATAGGCGAACGGGCCCACGCTGGCCCCCGAGCCGACCACCGCACCCGAGCCGTGAGTGCGGACAACCGTGGCGCCGGCCCCCACCTCGACGTCGGTCAGCGTGCAGTCCGGTCCGACCGTCGCACGGTCGGCCACGGTGGTCGCACCGTGCAGCTGTACACCGGGCAGCAGCCGTACGTCGACGCCCAGCGACACGGTCACGTCCACCCAGGTGGACGCCACGTCGGTCACGGTGACGCCAGCGCGCATCCACTGCGTCAGCGTCCGCCGGTTGAGCTCGGACGTCAGCGCCGCCAACTGCACCCGGTCATTGACACCCTCGGCCTGACTCGCATCGGCCATCCGGACCAGCCCCACCGAGCATCCGTCGGCACGGGCAAGACCGATCACGTCGGGCAGGTACACCTCACCTTGGGCGTTGTTGGTGCCGACGCGTGGCAGGGCGTCGCGCAACCAGGCAAGGTCGAAGGCGTACATGCCGGTGTTGACGTCGGCGATGCCCAACTGCTCGGGAGTGGCATCACGCTGCTCCACCACCGCGAGCGGTTGACCGCCGTCGTCGAGCAGCAGCCGGCCATATCCGGTCGGGTCCGACGGCTGAGCCGTCAGCAGCGTCACCGCATGTTCACCTGCGCGATGTTGTGCAGCCAGGTCGTGCAACGCCGCGGACTGCAGTAAGGGCGTGTCACCCATGACGACCAGCACCGTGCCGCTCGTGGCCTCGAGTGCGGTGAGACCGATCTGGGTAGCGTGCCCGGTGCCGCGCTGGTCGACCTGCACCGCGGTACGCGCACGCGCTAGGCACTGCGCGACGTGCGGCTGCACCCGGTCGCGACCATGCCCGACGACGACCGCCACCTCGTCGGCACCCGCACCAGCCGCCGCAGCAAGCACGTGGCCGAGCAGGCTGCGGCCACCCAACTCATGCAGCACCTTGGGGGTGTCCGAGCGCATTCGCTTACCCTCGCCGGCGGCCAGCACCACCACCGCCTGGACATGCGCCGGCTTCTCGGAGTGCATGGGCTCGTCCTGCACGGGGCGGCTCCTTAGGCCGAAGCGGGCGGCGGGTGTGAGCTCCCCGGGTAGGAGTCGAACCTACGTCGCTAGTCCGCATTCAAAGTGCGGCGGGCCCTGCCGACAGACCAACCGGGGAACGATCGGCCTCAGCGTACGGACTATGCCGCGATACGCCAGATCGACATCCAACCTACGCAAGCGTAGGTTACGGTGACGTAGGCGTAGCCAG
>JACCYS010000253.1 GCA_013696365.1 Nocardioidaceae bacterium | reverse complement strand
GGATCTAGTCGACCTCCCCCACGGCGACCTCGTCCCACACGAACCGGGTGCCCGTCGGCGGCGAGCCTGTTCGCGCACTCCGGTGAGCAGGGCAGGTAGAGCACCTGCGCATGCAGCCGGTACACGTGCGTCTCATACGCCGGGTCGGGATGCTCCAGGTCGGTGTAGGTCTCCGAGACCGCCTTGGCTTAGCCTGAATCCGTGGAGTGGCTGACTTGTTGGTCTGGTTTCGTCGGATGAGGGAATGGGCAGCAGCGGGGCAGGACGGTTTCGCTGGTCTGCCCAGCGGTTCCACGATGTGTTCTCCGGTTGGGCCGACGCGGCGGATGGTCAGGTCTCAGGCGATGGCCGGTGGCCCGTTCGCGGGTGCGAACACGTTGCGCCACAAGGCTGTCCAGGCTTCAGTCCAGGGCCAGTGGGTGGGAAGGCGTAGCCGGTGGCGGCGTTGTGGTCGCGTCAGGCGTGCGGGGACGGTGACGATCTGACGTCGCAGGGTCGCACCGCGTGCCACGGCATGCCTGGGGCTGGTCAGGGTGCCGGCGGCACGGAGCAGGTTGTGGGTGATCGCGGCGCAGATCGCCCAGGCACTGTTGGCCGAGAAGCGACCTGAGGGCAGGTGTGCCAGTGGCCCGTCGATGAGGTCGGCGAACACGGTCTCGATGATCGCGTGCCGGCGGTGGGTGATGTCGGCGGCCGTGGTCGACTCTTGACTGTTGGTGAAGAACGGGTGGTGTCGCCAGAGGGGGAACAGGTCTGCAAGCTTGTTGCGGTCGCGGACCCGGCGCACGACCAGCCTGGCGGTGACCGGACGCGTGGTGGAGGCGAACGCCGTGTATGTCGTCTCGGCGACCTCGGCATCGGAGATCAACTCCCCGGTATCGGGATCGGCGACACAGCCTGGGTAGTGCACTGGTGTCCAGGCGTCTTCGGCGATCGTGCCGATCGCCCGGTTCACTGCGGGGTTCTTGGCCAGTACGACGGAGAACCGCACGCCGGCCCTCACACAGGCACCGACCACCGCGCCGGTGCCGTAGGCCGAGTCGCCACGGACCAGCACCTCGCCGGCCGCACCCGCGGCGCGGGCGGTGGCCACCGCCTCGGTCACCATCGACCCTGCACCTCGCCCGGAGCCGGCTTTACCGGCGCGGAGCCGGATCCCAGCGATCACCGGCGCAGCCGTGGCGGTGCTGATCGTGGTCGCCAACGGCGAGAGTCCCCGACGCAACGCCTGACGGCCGGAGACCTTGGCGTGCCCGAAGCTCGCACCCTGCTTGGCGTGCCCGTAGACCGGGCGGAGCAGGGAGTCGATGTCGACGAACGCCTGCTCCCCGATACCGGACAGCAGATCGGTCCGCGCAGCGAGGTTGACCAGGTGTGCCCGCAACACCGAGGCCAGCTGCAGGGTGTGGCCGTGGGTGAACTCCCGCAGAAACTGGCCCAACGTCGCCGGCGCATAGACAGCCGTGAACAGCCGCGGCATCCCGCCGGCCCGGACCACGTCCAGATCATCGATACAGTCCGCTCCCGCAGCCATCCCGGCGATGACCGAAGTCACCTTCCCCGCCGGGTTCACCGCAGCCGAAGCCACCCTCGTCGACTTGAAAGCGACCCGTTGATCGATCAGCTCCGAGAGCCCCGCCTGCTCCGCCAGCCCCATCACCGGGACCAGGCCCGCACACGACACCAGATTCTTATCATCGAAGGTTGGCGTGGCTCGCGACCACTCATGCTGTAGTTTCACTTTCAGTGCCTTCTGGCTTGGGCTGGATCAGGATCTCGACACTCCCGATTCTCCTTACCCAGAAGGCACTTCTCCGTTCGACCCGCCGAACGATCAGCTACCCATCCACGGATTCAGGCTGAGGGTCGAGCTGCTCGTTCCATGACTCGGGCTAGGGGTCGAAGCTGGCTCGCTCCCGGTCCGCCCATACCTGCATCGCCTCGCGGGTGATCGGCCCAGGTGCTTCGAGCGCTCGTCCGTCGCACACGCGAACCGGTTGCACGTCGCGTGTGGTGGACACCAGGAAGATCTCACTGGCTTCGTCGAGTACGCCGACGGGCTCGTCCAGCTCGCGTGCGCCATACCACTCGAGGAGGAGGGCTCGGCTGATCCCCGCAAGGCATCCTGAGGCCAGCGTCGGCGTCCGAAGCTCCCCGTCGATGACGTAGAAGATGTTGGACCCGGTGCCCTCACACAGGTTGCCGGCCAGGTTCGCGAAGATCGCCTCACTCGAACCGCGTTCGGCCGCATAGGCGAGTGCCACGACGTTCTCGGCGTACGACGTGGTCTTCAGCCCGGCGAGGACACCTCGCTCGTTGCGTGGCCACGGGACGGTCACCACGGCAGTCGACTCCTTCCGTGGCGCCAGCACGCCAGCCACGACGACCAGCGTGGGTGGATTGTCGCCACGTCCTGAGCCGAGTGGCGCCTCTCCCCCGGTGTAGGTGATGCGCACCCGCCCCAGGGGCAGGTCCTGTCCTTCCAGGACGGCCGCCACCCCGCGCCGTACCTCGTCGAGGTCGAACGCCGGAAGGCCGAGCCCATGCGCCGAGACGGCCAACCTGTCGAGGTGGCGGGTCAGCGCGAACGGCTCGCCGTCGAGGACCTTGATCGCTTCGAAGACCCCGTCTCCGACGGTGAAACCATGGTCAGTCACCGCAATGGCAGGAGTGTTCGGGTCGTCGAGCAACTCACCGTTCACCCATGCCCGCATCCACTGAGCGTAGACCGACACTGGTCCCTCACGGGACGGCGGCGGGGGGAGTTTGTCCTGCCGGGGACTTCGGCTAAAGTGCTCACGCACGTTCGAAAGGGGCGGAAACGCCCTAGCCGTTCGTCGCGTGCGGACGTAGCTCAGCTGGTAGAGCGCAACCTTGCCAAGGTTGAGGTCGCGAGTTCGAACCTCGTCGTCCGCTCGGAGAAGGGTCGCAGGTCCCCTCCTAGGTGGAGTGGCCGAGAGGCGAGGCAACGGACTGCAAATCCGTCTACACGGGTTCAAATCCCGTCTCCACCTCGATTGCCCAGAGCTCACGCAGTGTGGGACCTTGGGTTGTCACGGGCGATTGGCGCAGTGGTAGCGCGCTTCCTTGACACGGAAGAGGTCACTGGTTCAAACCCAGTATCGCCCACCAGCAACAAACAGCCCCTGACCTGCGGAAACGCGGAAATCAGGGGCTGTTCAGTTTTGGTTCGTGTCCAATACGTGTCCAATGGTTCAGCGTGGCCAACGGCTAGCGGTGACCACTCCGAACCGGTCGTAGGCGCGCTGACGCCATCGGCCGCATCGCCGCCTCGAGTTCGTCGATGCCGGATGCGGACCGTGCCGCCGCCCAATCGTGTACGCCGGGATCGTGCCGTCGCTGATGCGTCGCCGAACAGTTGGCCCAGGGT
>JACCYS010000230.1 GCA_013696365.1 Nocardioidaceae bacterium | reverse complement strand
CGACGGACGGTTGGTAGCGCACCGGGATGCCCACCTCGTCGGACAGGTAGGTGGCCACCCCGTCGAAGCGCTCCTCGAGCAGGGCAACCTCCTGGTCGGGGATGCCGCCGATGACCAGTGCGGGTGGCGGCTCCTGCGACTCGGGTTCCGATGCAGTATCGGCGGCGGGGTCCTCGCCACCGCAGGCGGTGAGCACGAGGGCCATGGCGGCAAGGGCAGACGCGAGACGATACACGTGGGACTCCTGGGGCTAGAGAGCACAGACCGTTGGTGAACCCGCCGGTGGCAGCCGATTGTTCCTCGGCTCGCCGGGCGGGTGACACCGGGGCCGCGGACGAACGATGAGGCATTGCGGGGGTGCGGGGCCCGCGGATGCATCATCGCCGGTTCGACAGGGTTAGCCGGCGACCAGGATTACCTCAAGGGTCCGCGGACCATGCACTCCCTCGACCCGCTCCAGCTCGATGTCGCTGGTCGCTGACGGTCCGCTGATCCAGGTCAGCGGGCGGGTCGGGTCGAGCGCCGCCACTGCGTCCGGCACGCTCGCCACGACATCGTCGGACCGTACGACGCACAGGTGGTAGTCCGGCACCAGGCTCAACAGCCGACGGCCCTGGTCGGGGGAACCGTCCAGCACGATCGTGCCGGTCTCGGCGACGGCCACGGCGCAGCCGGTGACAACCCCGTCGATGCCGTCCAGGTCGGCTGCGGTCACCGAGCCGTCGTCGACCACGACCCCATCACCCGGGGCGTCACCCAGAGCGTCACCTAGGGCGGTCATCCACTCCGGGGGCAGGCCGCCGGGCACCGCCAGGCTCGAGACGCCGCGCGCGGTCACCGCGTCGGCGAGCAGGCCCGGCACCTCTGCGACGGTCGCGGCCGTGCGTACCAGTGCGCGGTAGTCACGCAGCCGGTCGGCCAGCAGGTCGAGGTCGACCGGCCCCCCGTCTCCGGCGGCACGGTAGGTGCGCGGCACCGCCGGCGCGGCTGCCTGTGGTTGGCCGAGCGCCGATCGCACCCGCGCCAGCACCTCTGCCCGAGCGTCCGTTCGCGCATCGGGCCCGGCACCCGTCACGAGTCGGCCCCGCGGGTGCGGCGCCACCAGGCGCGGAACGACTCCGCTGGCGGCGCGGGCAGGTCACGGCTGGATGTCCACGCTGCCAGCGGCGGCGGCAACGCGCTGATCCGTCCGCGCCGACCCGCCGCCAGCCGTCCGGCACCGCCGGCTCGCTGGGCTGCTGCGAAGCGGCGTTCGTCGGCCATCACCCACCCGGCGGCAGCCATCGCCACTGCCTCGGTGCTGGGCAGCCGGTGCGTCGCTCGGTGCTGCTCGACGTGCTCGGCGCGCAGGTGGACCAACAATGACGGGATGTCGATCTTGACCGGGCAGGCGTCGAAGCAGGCCCCGCACAGGCTGGAGGCGTACGGCAGGGTCGCGTTCTGCTCGACACCGGTCAGCTGCGGCGACAGCACCGCCCCGATCGGTCCGGGGTATACCGACCCGTACGCGTGCCCGCCCACCCGCTCGTAGACGGGGCAGACGTTGAGGCAGGCCGAGCACCGGATGCAGTGCAGCGCCTCGCGCCCGACCTCGTCCGCGAGCGTGGCGGTGCGGCCGTTGTCGAGCAGCACCAGGTGAAACTCCTGCGGTCCATCGCCGGGGGTGACCCCGGTCCACATCGACGTGTACGGGTTCATCCGCTCGCCGGTGGACGAGCGTGGCAGCAGCTGGAGGAAAACCTCGAGGTCTTGCCACGTCGGCACCAGCTTCTCGATGCCCATCACGGTGATCAGCGTCTGTGGCAGTGTCAGGCACATCCGGCCGTTGCCCTCGGACTCGACCACGGCCAGCGTCCCGGTCTCGGCGACGCCGAAGTTGGCGCCGGACACCGCCACCCGCGCTGACAGGAACTTGGACCGCAGGAACCGGCGGGCCGCCATCGCGAGCTGGCGCGGGTCGTCGGTGAGCCCCGGGTCGACGCCGGGCATCTCGCGGGCGAAGATCTCGCGGATCTCGGCCCGGTTGCGGTGGATGGCCGGCACCAGGATGTGGCTGGGCTGGTCGTCGCCGAGCTGGACGATCAGCTCGGCCAGGTCGGTCTCCAGTGCGGAGATCCCATCGGCGGCCAGAGCCTCGTTCAGGCCGATCTCCTGGGTGGCCATCGACTTGACCTTGACGACCTCGTCGGAGCCGGTGGCCCGCACCAGGTCGGCGACGACCGCGTTGGCCTCGGCGGCGTCGCGCGCCCAGTGCACCGTCCCGCCGCGCG
>JACCYS010000209.1 GCA_013696365.1 Nocardioidaceae bacterium | reverse complement strand
CCAGGCCAGACAGGTCGCCCGCGAGCAGGGGGTGTCGCTGCGCGAACTGATCGAGGCCGGCCTGCGCGCCGAGCTCGCCCGGCGCACAACACCGCCGGCCGCCGTCGAGTTCCGGCTGCGAACGGTCGGCGGATCGGGGCTGCGACCCGAGGTCGACCCGTCCCAGCTGCGAGAGCGGGCGTACGAGCCGTGATCGCGGTGGACACGAGCATCGTGGTCTACGCCCACCGGGAAGACGCGCCGCACCATGCGACGGCCCGAGACGCGTTGGCATCGCTGGCCAGCGACGGGCGGCCGTGGGCCGTGCCCTGGGCGTGCCTGCACGAGTTCCTCGCCATCGTCACGCACCGCAAGGTCTTCGACCCGCCGTCCCCGGTGGACGACGCGCTGGCCGCGGTGTCCGACTTGCTGGCGCTGGCGGGGATGCAACCGCTTGCGGAGCTGGCGGACCACTCCGTCCTGCTTGGCGAGCTGCTCACCGCCAGCAAGGTGACCGGGGCCAAGGTGCACGATGCCCGGGTGACAGCGATCTGCCTGTCGAACGGGGTCGACACCTTGTGGACCGCCGATCGGGACTTCAGGTACTTCCCCTCGCTGCACACCGCCAACCCGCTGCTAGCCTGAGGCGCGGGCGACTGCCCAGACAGATGTCAGCCATGATCCAACAGCGGGCCGCTGCACCCGCGCGCACGGGCACTCCGCTCAACGAAGCACACGACGCATTCGCCCGCTGGCGGCGAGCACCGACAGTCCCCGGCGGCTCGAGTGCTCAGCGGCCATGACCATGCCCACGGCGTGGCTGCTGTGGTACCACCCGTCAAGGTTGTACGGTACCGTAAGGACATGGCCACCAATCTGCGCCTCGACGGCGAGGCAGCCGCGGCGCTGAGAACGGCGGCAAGAGCCAGCGGACGTTCTCAGCAGGACCTGCTCCGCGAGGCGGTCGACCGCTTCCTGGGGCTCGGGTCCACCACGTCTCGCGACCGTGCCGTCGCCAGCGGCCTGGTACGGGCCCCCTCGGCATTCGTCGATGTCGAGCCCAGCGTGCAGCTGTCTCCGGGCACCTCGTCGCTCGACTTGCTCGAGCGCGACGACCGGTGATCCTGTACGCCGACAGCAGTGCCCTGCTCAAGCGGGTCGTCGTCGAGGCCGAGTCAACGACCGTACGGGCCGTCCTGGCCGAGCGCGCCGCAGCCGGGGACCTGGTGACCGCGTCGTCGCTGGCCTGGCTGGAGGTGTGGCGTGCGCTGCGCCGGGCCCACGCACGAGGGGCCGGTGCGCTGGTCGCCCAGGCGCTGTCCGGGGTGGCAGAACACGAGCTGACACCCGAGGTGCTGGCCCAGGCGCGGCAGGTGGGACCCGACGGGCTGCGGACACTGGACGCGCTGCACCTGGCGTCGGTCGTGGCCGTGAGCGCCGATGCCGTGCTGACCTTCGACCATCGACTGGCCGAAGCGGTTCGGGGGCTGGGGATCGAGGTGTACGCGCCGACCTGACCCGTATGGCAGCGGCCATCACCTCCCCCGCGGCCGACAGCGGTCGGCCTGCCGCCGCTCCGCGTCGAAAGAAGAAGTTGGCTGGCCCCTCCTCGACCGACTCGTCGTCGGTCCCGGGCACCCGCCAGCCCGGTTTCACCAGTCGCGCCTGGCCATCCTCGCTGAGGGCGTGCTGCGGTGCGAGGGACTGGTTGCTGGACACCTCCCCGCGCACCATCGCTTCGCGGTAGGTGACGAATTGGACGTACGGCGGCACGCCGTCAGCCTCCTGCTCGTCCCCCACGTCGACGGAGATCAGCGTGACGTCGTCATCGTCTATGTCCGCGAGGTGGTCGGCCAGGCGGCCTGAGGTCCACGTCTCCTGCTCAGCCCCTGCCTGGCGTGGGGCGTTCTGCAGCATCCATCTTGCTCGCGGTCGGGCGAGCCAGACCGCTAGCTTGTCGCCGGCCCAAGCTGCTGCGAAGCTGCGCGCCGTGGCGGAGTTCGAGCGGCTCATACGCTCGCAACTCTCGCCCGAAGAGGGGTGCGGAGGTCCAGCGGGTGAGCCAGCTCGCCCAACAGCTGCTGTCCCACCTCGAGAGCAGCATGGAACTCATCACCGCGCTGCACATCCACGGCGCGCAGAGCCGCGCCATCCAGGACACCGTCGGAAGGCTGCTGGAGGATCGGCTGGGGTTCGGGTCCGAGGTCGTGCTGGCGCCGCAGGACGGCCTGGTCACACGCGCGAGGCCCGACTTCTTCTTCGAGCTCGGCCCCGGGCGCGGCATCGTCGCCGAGGTCGAGCGTGGTGGGACCACCGCCAACAACCACGACCTCAAGGACTTGTGGAAGGCGCACATCGCGATCAACGCCCAGCACCTGTTCCTGGTGGTGCCGATGGCGTTGCAAAGCGAGTCCGGCGCCGTACGGGAGCGCCCCTACCCCAAGGTGGTGTGGCGCATCGGCGCCTTCTTCGGCGAGCCGCGTCGAGAGGTGGACGTGCTCAGCGTGCACGTCTTCGGCTACTGACGGGCGGTCGCCGTCAGCACAAACTCGGCCGGTTGTCTGGTGCGGCAGCCCACCTTCCAACCGTTATGACACTCTGATGCTGCTGGGTGTGATGCTATGATGCAGCGTGCGTACGACCGTGACTTTGGACCCCGACGTCGAGACGCTCGTCAAGCGGGCCATGCGCGAGCGCGGCCTGACGTTCAAGCAGGCACTCAATGACGCCGTTCGAGCGGGCGCCCGCGGGCCCGCCCCAACGCCCGAGCTGCCCACGTACGACCTGGGCGAGCCGTTCGTGGACGTGACCAAGGCGCTGCGGCTGGCCGGCGAGCTCGAGGACCAGCAGCTGTCGAGTCGACTCGCTCGAGGTGCCTGAGCGTGCTGCTGGTTGACGCCAACGTCCTCGTTCATGCGGTCAACGAGAGCTCGCGCGAGCATCCGGCCGCTCGCGACTGGCTCGGTGAGGCACTGGGTGGTACGCGGACGGTGGCCTTCGC
>JACCYS010000202.1 GCA_013696365.1 Nocardioidaceae bacterium | reverse complement strand
GCCCAGCGAGGCGCCGCAGTGCGCTGCGACCGACCCCACTCCGGATCCCGAGCCGACTCCGAGTCCCGAGCCGACTCCGAGTCCCGAGCCGACTCCGAGTCCCGAGCCGACTCCGAGTCCCGAGCCGACTCCGGTCGTCCAGCCGCCGGCTCCGGTCACGGACTTGACCGCCTCGCCGGGTGACCGCTCGGTGAGTCTGGCCTGGACCAATCCCAGCGACGTCACCGGCGTCACGGTCGTCGCCACGACCGGCCAGACCGCTCCTCCCTCACCTACGTCTGGCACGGTCGTGTACGACGGCACCGGCAGCCAGACCGTCCACTCCGCGCTGGACAACGGCACGACCTACAGCTATTCGGTGTTCGCCTACGACGCCGAGCGCAACTACAGCGAAGCGGTGACGGCCACGGCCACCCCCGTCGCACTCAAGGTACAGACCCGGCTGGAGGCCTCGGCGTCCCCGAGCGCCATCACCGCCGGGAATGCCGTCGTCATCACCGGGCAGCTGTTCAACTCGGCGACGAACGCGCCGATCGCCAACGCGTCGGTGACGATGGTGAGCCGGCCCGCCAACAGCCAGGGTGACCTGGGATGGCGGACGGCCACCGTGGCCTCGACCGATGCCAACGGAAGGGTGCCCTTCTCGCTGGCGCCGTCCGAAAACGTCCAGGTCAAGCTGGAGCACACCGGCGGCCAGTCCGTCGCTAGCACCGCCACGGTGACGGTGCAGGTGCGTCCCGACGTGAGTGCCGTCGTCCCTGACACCAGCATCCGGCTGGGCAAGGGCGTGTACATCACCGGCCGGGTGACCCCCTCCCACGCGGGGCAGAAGGCGATGCTGCACTACAACGGCTCCGGCTCCTGGAAGAAGATCCAGAGCACGACGCTGGCCGACGACGGCAGCTTCGGCTTCGGAACTGGCCCGAGCTTCAGTGGGGTTCACGGCTACCGGGTCTTCGTGCCGGCTGACGCCGACCATGCGGAGGGCATGAGCCAGCAGATCAACGTGCGAGTGCACGCCGCCGCCATCACGGCGGTGCGCTACGACCCTGCGGGAGACGACCTGCGCAACCTCAACGGTGAGCAGGCCACCGTCCGCAACACCGGTGGCGTGACGATCAACCTGGCCGGTTGGCGACTGCGGAACCGTTCCTGGCTCCCCGCCTACCAGCTCGTCCCTGGCGCCAGGGTCGTGATCCACTCCGGAGCCGGAAAGACCGGTGCGGGCCACGTGTACCTGAACAGCACCTTTGAGGTGTGGCCCAACAAGCCCGGAACCGTCGCGCGGTTGTACGACGACGACAACGCGCTGGTGAGCAGCTTCAAGTACTGACAGCTGCTCGCTCGAACACCCGTGGCCCCCGGCTCTTCCCAGAGGCGGGGGCCACAGCGCTTCCCGAGCTAGCCGTCAGGAGGCACCCCGCCCGCCGGGGCGGTGGCCGCGATCCTGGACTGGGCGGCGGCGGGCTCGACCGGTGTGCCCTTGTCGCGGTAGTGGCCGGCCATGGCATGGCGAAAGGCCAGCCAGCGCGTCGTCTTGCCGATGAGGTTGCCGCCGGCGACCGCGAACGACTGGGTCCACGGCGCGGTGAACACGAAGGCAACCTCCAACGCCGTGGTCAGCGATTCGGCGCGGGCCAGCTTGCGCTCCCGGCGCCCACCCATGAGCTCGAACCGG
This sequence comes from Nocardioidaceae bacterium, assembly GCA_013696365.1. Taxonomy (GTDB): domain Bacteria; phylum Actinomycetota; class Actinomycetes; order Propionibacteriales; family Nocardioidaceae; genus JACCVL01. The sequence continues at coordinate 2,043 of JACCYS010000202.1, read as the reverse complement.
CGCGGCAGCGCCAGCCCGTTGATGGCGTTGCCAAGGATCGTGACCGCGGCCAGACCGCTCACCACGTACGCCTTGGGAACCAGCGAGACCAGCGGATTCCAGCTCCAGCCCACTCCGGCGACGAGCAGGTACACCAGCCCTGATCCGCTCAGGACGGCCAGTGAGACGTTGCGCGCGCGACGGGCGCGGTCGGGCTGGCGCAGCGCGGCGGCTTGCATCGAGCGGGGCCCCAGCACGGCGGACATGCCCAAGGCGAGCACCGGCAGGGGACGGCCGATGACGCGTGCGGCCTCGGCGTATCCCAGCGCCGACAGGTCGGCGAGGTGGCTGACGAGGGTACCGGCGAGGAACTCGCCGCCGGAGGCGACCAGCCCCACCAGCAGCAGCCACCGTCCCGATCTCGCCAGCTCGCCGAAGTGCAGGGCAGGCCCGACACGGGCAGAAGAGGCCTGCGCCAGCGCCATGCCGACGAGCAGCGACACGAGATTGGCCGCGGCCAGGGACCCGAACGGGATCCAGCCGGCCGGGACGTCGACGGCGATGAGCACGACCAGGCTGATCACCACCACCGACAGCTGCACCACCGAGACCCATGCGGCTCGCCAGGACAGCTGCGAGATATGCAGCATCCGCCGCACGTGGTCCTGGATCGGTGACAGCAAGGCTGCCGCACCCGTGGTCGCCGCCAGCCCGAGCACCAGATCGGCAGACACCTCATCTGGGATGACCACAGGCACGGCCGCCACGCACATCGAGGCCAGCAGCGACACGCCCGCCCCGAGTGGCAGGCAGCCCCAGAAGAACCGCAGGCGATGCCGATCCGCCGACACCGCGCTGACCTGCGCGGGGGTGAAAACCAGCTGGGAGGGGAGCAGGCCCACGATCTTGAAGGCCGAGAAGAACAGTGCGTAGACGCCGAGGGCCCTCGGCGTCAGCTCGCGGGCCGCGTACAACCCGGTGCCGAAGGTGGCCAGTGAAGCGAATCCGGCGTCGATCAAGCCCGCCGGCAGGGCCTTGCGCAAGCTCACCAACGATGCTCGCGCAGCGCCATGCCCACCTCCGTCTACGCCACTCGGCGTCGCGCGGCCCTATTGGGCACAGGGTAACGCGCGACGCCGAGGTGACGCGACGTGACGCTACGTCGAGAACGCCGCCTGATGGGGCGCTACCAGCGCAATGCCCCCAGGTCGACTTTCACCCCTGCCGCCACACCGATCGCGCTCGCCACTGCCGACGGCAGCGGCGACCCGATGCCCCGCGCGGCGCTCGTCAGGCGCAGGCGGTAGTCCTCGCCGGCGGCGTCCACGAAGAACGGGTCACTGACGTTGCCCCACTCCCGGCTGTTGTCGCCCTGGGTCGTCGCCGACCGGAACGCCGACAGCGATTTCAGGTCAAGGACCTTGGTGGGCCAGCGCGACCAGCGGATCAGCACGGCCGGCGAGCTGGTCCGGGGCCGGTAGTAGCCGTTGTAGTTCGACGTCACGCCCATCTTCTCGGCGGAGCGTCGCCTGTCCCAGTCGTCGGCGGTGAAGGAGGCTTCGGAGCTCCTGGACAGGATGTTGTTCTTGACGATGACGTCAGCGACGTCCTGGGAGCGCTTGCCCTCCCAGACCCGGATCGCGCGCTCGTTGCCGTCCAGGGTGTTGTTGTAGATGTCCACGTCGCGTGACTCGTTGACGTGAATGCCGAACGTGCCGTTGTCGGTGATGACGTTGGATGCCACCAGCAGCTTGGAGGAGATCTCCAAACTGATTCCCAGGGCTTGGTTGTGCCGGATGGTGTTGCCCACGACCTTGACGTTGTAGCAGGCCCTGTCCAACCACAGGCCCTTGCCGTAGTTCCACTCGAACAGGTTGTTGCGCCACACCGAGTCCGTGGTGTTGCTGAGCTTGACGGCGCCGGCCTGGTAGCTGATGGCGAAGCGCTCGTAGTTGTTCTCCGCGAAGCGGTTGCCCTCACCGACCAGCCCGTGGCCCTTGTGGCTGGTAAGGCCCAGCTGGCCGTTCTTGGTGAAGGAGTTGCCACGCACCACGGCGTTCGTGC
>JACCYS010000200.1 GCA_013696365.1 Nocardioidaceae bacterium | reverse complement strand
GACATTGGACGAGATCGGCAAGGTCTACGGGGTCACGCGCGAGCGGATCCGCCAGATCGAGTCCAAGACCATGTCGAAACTGCGACACCCATCCCGCTCACAGGTCCTGCGCGACTACCTCGACTGAACCTCTGCCTGAGTGGTAAAGCCGCAGGCACGTCAGGCGTTGATGCAGTAGGGGTGGTGCCACACTTCGCGTCGGCTCCCGAGTACCAGCCGACCATCGCCGTGAGCTGGCCGACCAGCCGCGGCGCAGCGGCCGTATAGAACTCGTCGAAATCGGCCTGTCCGCCGGATACCCCTGTCGCGTCGTTGCCTGTTGTCAACAGTTGTACGCCGCTCAAGCCACCTCCGGTTGCATCGGGCTGGTGTGCCAGGGGTTGCATCCAACTCGGTCCAGGCCGTTGCTGCGAAGCGTGGGGAGTTGACCAGCAAGGTTCGCGGCACGTTCGGCAGGAACGGAGCCGTCCGTGGCACCTTCGATCCCGTCCTCGATCTGCGCCCGCGAGTCTCTCTGCGCCCGGACCGTGACCACGTCGAATCCCTCACCGTCAACGTTGAGCAGCACGACGACTGCACCTTCGTACTCGCCCGACGTGAACGGCTTGAGCTTGAGTTCCAGGTCGTCGTCTGTTTCGAAGACGATGCCGCCCGCCGCGGAGTGCCCCGTGGGTCCAGGGCACACCAGGGGTACAGGAGGTCGAGAAATGACGGGAAAGTCGTCAATCATTGAGCGGAGTTATCGCAGGTCAGCATCGCGGCGCCTCCAGCGCACCATGGTGCGCGAAGATGCACGGCGCTCGCCGTGTTCTTTATGCAATTTGTACAGCGCGTCGCGAATCTTCGCGTCAGCAGGCGTATCGCGAGCATTGTCGCGGGTCAGCTCGGTCGGTGATATTTCGCCCCACAGCGCTCCCGACCAGCGCGTCTGAATCGCTGCTACGCACAGCGTTCAAGCGTCTAGAGTGCGCGGCTATCTCGACTGAATCTCTCCGCCCATCAGGTCGGGGCAAGCGACCTCTGTATTGATTGACCGGAGCCAGCAGTGGCGCCTCTCTTTGAGCGCGCAGCTGATACGCAGCTGGGAGTGTGACGGGTCGTCAGGCGTTGATTGCGATTGGTTCGGCGTCGTCTTCGCTGTAACGGCTGCCCCGCCTGCGCAGGACATACGCGACCAGGACGAGCAGCATGAGTAGTGCCACTGCTAGTCCGATACCGAGCAGCAACCAGGGGACGCCAGACTCGGCCTGTGCGGCCACGCTGTCACCGACTCCTGGCCCAGCCGGGAAGGTCAACCTGGCCTCGGCTGTGCGCTCGGTGAGACCACTCTTCACCGTGATTGTGGCGAGCCAGGGACCGTCGGGTAACTGGTCGTTCAGCGCCACCCACACAGGTTTGGTCTGACCGATTCCCAGGGTCGTCCCGCCGGTGATGGGGAAGGGGCCCGCGGACAGTCCCCCCGGACCGTCGGACAGCGTGAGTTCCCCGTTCAGGTCGAGGGCTCGCCCTCCGGTGTTGCGGATGGAGGCCGACACCATGGGTCCGCCGTTGTCGTCCCGGGCGCCGGTCATCGACGTTATCTCGAAGTCCGAAGCAGGCGCGTTTCCTGGCCCGATGGAGAGATAGAGCCGGATCCCGACACGGCTCACCTGCGTCAAGGCGCCTGGGTTGGCCGGCGGCGTGGTCACCTCGGCCCACACCACCCCATATCGCTCACCGGGAGCGGCGTTGGCTGGCACCCGGATGGTGACCGGCACGAGGGCCGTTTCCTGCGGTCCGAGGTCGAGGAAGCGGGGGGTGACTGAGGTCCAGTTGGACAGGTCGTTCGGCGTGTGGCCGTCGGCGCCGATGAAGTCGCCGTCGCTGATGCTGGCCGCCGCCGGGTACATCGAGACATCGGCCGTCGTGCGGGTGCCGTTCGTCACCTCGACGCGGCGCTCGATCACGCTGCCGGGCGCCAGACGGTCGATAATGTAGGTGCGGGCACGCGGATTGTCCGCTGTCGCGGTCGGTATGTCGGCGAGTCGGATGCCGATACCGGTAATCGGTGGCTTGCCGTGGGAATCCGCCAGCGAGCTGGACGTACTGATAGCCGGGGCGGCAACCCCGGCTATCAGTACCACTGCGGTGAGAAATCGGCGCACGGTCAGCGGTGTTGCTTAGCTGACCGAGGTGTTAACCGTGCCGGTGTAAGTGCCTGCGAGCGCATTGGCCGGCAGTGTCACGGTGAGGGTTGGCTTCCAGTTCGCCGTGTTGTTTCCGGTGACCAATGTGCCCGCGACGACAGGCGCGGCGACTGCGGTCAGCGGAGTGGCTCCCGTGGAAGCCGTGGTGACAGTACCGGTCTTGGTAACGGCTCCGGAGTTGTAGCTGACGGCCGTGGATGTCGTGCCACCTCCGGTCCTCGAGAACACCGTGGACGAGGCGGACGTGGTCCAGCCCAGGACGCCACCGCGAGCATCGGTCACATCCACGTCGCCGAGCGAGCCACTGATTGTGCTTGCGCCGGTGGCAACGGTGCCCAGATCTGCGGTCGCTGCTACGGAGACGCTGAGAGCGCCAGCTGCCACGACAAAGGTGGTGTCGGTATCACCGGCGGCGGCGTTGGCGGGAAGAGCGGTAGCGGCCAGCAGAACGCAGGCGCTGAGGGCTGTGCCACCGAAGAGGGAGAGCTTCTTGTTCATGAGATTGTGGTCCCTTTGACGAGTGGGTAGGTCTGACCCGGACGGCCCAGACAGCGTTGCGTCTGGTTGCTCGAGAGAAGTCTCCAAGGTACCCAGCTTGTACTGTAGGTAAATGAGACGTTACCTCACGTAGTTTTACTTGTCCGCAGAACAGCCGATAAGACCGTTAGGTCCGTTTCCCACTTCGTCCGCTTTTGGGCCCCGCAGGCCGCGATGCCGGCGCG
>JACCYS010000190.1 GCA_013696365.1 Nocardioidaceae bacterium | reverse complement strand
TGATGCCGGACTCATGCCCGTGCAGGACCGTTTCGGAGCTCTGACGTTGCAGCCCAATGCAGATGCGCTTGGTGACGATGAACGCCACCACGGGCGCGACGAAGATCAGGATACGCAGCGAGCGGGTGATCGTGTAGAAGTCCACGTTCAAGTGCGTCGCGATGATGTCGTTGCCGCCGGAGATCCACAACAGCCCGTACGCGGTGATGCCGGCCGCGCCGAAAGCTGTCCGGGTCGGGGCGTTGCGGGGGCGCTGCAGCAGGTGGTGTTCACGCTTGTCGCCGGTCACCCACTGCTCGACGAAGGGGTATGCACCCAGCACGCCGAACAGCAAGCCCATCAGCGCAACGCCAGGCAGGAACACGTTCATGGACAGCGTCTGGCCCAGCACCGTGAACTCCCAGGCGGGCATGATCCGCAACGCGCCGTCGAGCCAACCCATATACCAGTCGGGTTGCGAGCCCGCGGTCACCTTGGACGGGTCGTACGGCCCGAACACCCAGACAGGGTTGATCTGGAACAGCGCACCCATCAGGGCGGTGACGCCGAACACGACGAAGAAGAAGCCACCGGCCTTGGCCATGTACACCGGCATCAACGGATAGCCGACCACGTTGTTGTTGGTGCGGCCAGGCCCGGGCCACTGGGTGTGCTTGTTGTAGACCAGCAGCAGCATGTGGAAGGTGATCAACGCCAACAGGATCCCCGGGATCAACAGCACGTGCGCGATGTAGATACGAGGGATGAAGTCGTTGCCGGGAAACTCACCGCCGAAAACAAAGAACGAGATGTAGGTGCCGACCACCGGAATCGAGCGCATCAAACCCTCGGCGATCCGCAGACCGGTACCAGACAGCAGGTCGTCGGGCAGCGAATAGCCAGCAAAGCCCTCGACGATGCCCAACTGCAGCAGGGCGAGACCGACCAGCCAGTTGGTCTCGCGCGGCTTGCGGTAGGCGCCGGTGAAGAACACCCGCAGCATGTGCACCAACATCGCGGCCAGAAACAAGGTGGCCGCCCAGTGGTGGATCTGTCGCATCAACAGACCGCCGCGCACCTCGAAGGACAGGTCCAAGGTCGACGCGTACGCGGTGGACATCTCGACCCCACGCCACACCGCGTACGAGCCCTCGTACTCGAGCTCGGCCATGCTGGGGTCGTACCAGAACGACAAGAACACACCCGACAGCAGCAGGATGACGAAGCTGTAGAGGGCGATCTCCCCGAGCATGAACGACCAGTGCTCGGGAAACACCTTGCGCATCTGCTTCTTGGCCAGCCCGGCCAGCCCGATGCGGTCGTCGATCCACTTCGTGGGCCCGGAGGCGGGGCCGTAGGACTTCTTGCTGGGCGTCGGCGACGAGCCGTCGGTTTCGATGCGGGTGCTCATCGGTCTCCTGCCTCAGTCGTGTTTTCCGGACTGGTTCCAGAATACGCCTGCATCGTCGATCCGTCAGTCCTGGTACATCTCAGGGAAGCTGGGTCCGACCGGCTCGGTGAAGTCGCTCATCGCGATCAGGTAACCCCCGTCGTCGAGGCCGAGCTCGAGCTGCGGCACCGTCCGCTTGGCCGGTCCGAACACCACCCGGCCGCCGTCGGCGAGGTCGAAGGTGGACTGGTGGCACGGGCAGATCAGGTACTTCGTCTGCTGCTCCCACAGCGAGATGGGGCAGCCGAGGTGCGGGCAGATCTTGCTGAAGCAGAGGATGCCGTCGACGCCCTTCGCGGCGCTGCCGGCGTTAGTGATCTCGTCGGGCAGCATACGGACGACGACGACCGACGCCTTGGCCTTCGCGTTGAGCAGCTCGGTGCCCTCGTACACGGCGTGCTCCTCGCCCTCGGCGATCTCGTAGAACACGCCGGGTTGGCCGTTGACCAACTGGCCAAGCTGGATCTCGTCGGGACGCAGCGGCTCGCCGGTGACGTCGTTCACGACCCGCACGCCCTTGGCCCACACGGTCGTGCGGGGGGCGTTGCCCGGTAGCGGTCCCAGGTCGGCCATCAGCACCACTGCGGGCAGGCCCAGCACCCCTAAGGAGGTCAACAGCGTTCCCCGCAGCATTGACCGCCGACCGAAACCCGACTCCTCGGCACCCTGCTCAAAGGCCGCCAGTGCCTCGGCCTTGTCCTCCTCTGACGAGGCAGAGCCGTGCCGCATCTCCACCATCTCGTGGTCGTCCATCAGGGTCTTGGCCCACTGGATCGCACCGATGCCGATCAACAACAAGGCCAGCCCGAGACTCACACCGAGGGCCAGATTGAGCGCGCTGGTGCCGAACAGCACCGCGTCCCGGGGGATGGCGAAGTACGCCACGCAGAACGCCAGCGTCAAGAGCGCTGAGGTGGCGAAAAGCAAGGAGATCTGCCGCTCGGCACGCTTCTCGGCAGCCGGGTCAACATCGGTCGGTCGCGGTTCATGCTCGCCGAGACCGGGGTCGGCGACAGGGTCACCACCCGTTCGCAGCACGACCCGCTCACCGGTGTGGCGCGGCTTCGCGGGCACGTTGGCAGTGCTGTCGCGTCCGTCGTGCTCGTCGCCTCCGCTGTCTGCGGGGTGGCTGCCGTGTGTGGTCACTGCTTGCCCGCCCTCACCGAGTGCTTGCCAATCCAGACGGCGAAGCCGACCAGCGCGCCGATGCCGGCCACCCAACCAGCCAGCCCCTCGCCCACTGGTCCGACGCCACCCAGATCGAACCCGCCGCTGGCGGGCTCTGCCTGGATCTCGCGCAGCGACGCGTAGATGTGCCGCTTGTCGTCGGGAGTGAGCACCTCGTCAGAGAACACCGGCATGTTCTGCGGGCCGGTGATCATGGCCTCAGCGAAGTGCACACCCTCGACGCCCTCGAGGGTCGGTGCATAGCGGCCGCCCCCCAAGGCGCCACCGATGCCCGAGGCGTTGTGGCAGGCGGAGCAGTTGGCCAAGTAAAGTTCCCGACCCTCGCTGATGTCCTCTTCGCTGACGCCGGACAGGTCGTAGTACTCCGATCCCGGGATGGCCGGTCCCGGGCCGAACTCGGCGGCAACGAAGGCGGCCAACGCTTCGGTCTCGGCGTCGTCGTACAACGGTTCCTTGCGCGGGGCCTGCTGGCTGTTCTGTGCCATCGGCATCCGCCCGGTGCCCACCTGGAAGTCGACCGCAGCGGCACCGACGCCGATCAGCGAGGGCCCATATTGACCGCCCGCACGCTGCAAGATGCCCTGGCCGTTCTGTCCGTGGCAGGAGGAGCAGCCGGTGAGGTACAGCTCACGGCCCTCGGCGACCAGCTCGGCATCCGCCTCAGCGGTGTCAGCCCGGGCTGCGCCGGGCGCCGCCGCGGCGTACAGCCCGCCAGCCACAATGAGCCCCAGCAGCAGCACAAGCACACCGGCCAGCGGGTGCCGCCGGTGGGTCGACAGTTGTCGCACGGCTCGCGCGCCTCCTCGCTCGGTCACTGGATCAAGTAGATGGTCGCGAACAGTCCGATCCACACCACGTCAACGAAGTGCCAGTAGTACGACACCACGATGGCACTGACAGCCTGCTCGTGGGTGAAGCGGCGCGCGATCAGCGTCCGGCCGATGACGAGCAGGAAGGCGACCAACCCGCCGACCACGTGGATGCCGTGGAAGCCGGTGGTGAGATAGAACACCGAGCCGTAGGACGACGATGCGATCGTCAAGTTCTCATGGACCAGCTCGGCGTACTCCAGCGCCTGGCCGGCGACGAAGACCGCCCCCATCACATACGTCAGCACGAACCACTCGCGCATGCCCCAGGCTGACCACTTAAACACCCCCCCGGTGCGCCCCACCCGGCCGCGCTCGGCGGCGAAAACCCCCAGCTGGCAGGTGACCGAGCTCAACACCAAGATTGTGGTGTTGGCGGTGGCGAACGGAATGTTCAGCAGCTCGGTCTCTTGCGCCCACAGCCCACCGGTGACGTTGCGGATGGTGAAGTACGCCGCGAACAGCGCCGCAAAGAACATCAGCTCGCTGGACAGCCACACGATCGTGCCGACGCTGACCATGCTCGGACGGTTGTACTGCCCGTGCAGGCGCG
>JACCYS010000181.1 GCA_013696365.1 Nocardioidaceae bacterium | reverse complement strand
CGGTACGACTTCGGGTTGCGGGACAGTGCGAGATGGATGCCGGTCACGTCGTGACCTGCCTGATGAGCGCGAGCGGCAGCGACCGCGGAGTCGACCCCGCCCGACATGGCGGCGAGCACCTTCACGCGCGGTTGCCCTGTGCGCTCGTCGCGCCTGCTGCGCGCGCCCGCTGCACCGCCGGCCCGATCGCCGCGACAACGCGGACGACGTCGGCACGGGTCGTCGTGTGACCGAGCGAGAATCGCAACGAGCCGCGCGCCAACGACTCGCCCTTGCCCATGGCCAGCAGCACGTGCGAGGCCTGCGGGACTCCCGCGGAGCAGGCCGAGCCCGTCGAGCACTCGATGCCCTGGGCGTCGAGGAGCATGAGCAGCGAGTCGCCCTCGCACCCAGGGAACGACAGGTGCGCGTTGCCGGGTAGCCGGCCGGCTCCTGGCGCGCCGTTGAGCTGGGCATCGGGTATCACGTCCAGGATGCCGTCGACCAGCTCATCACGCAGTGCGGCGAGGGCCGGAGCGCGCTGCGGCTGACCCTTGACGGCGACCTCCGCAGCGCACGCGAACCCCACGATGGCAGGGGCATCAATGGTGCCCGAGCGGACGTCGCGCTCCTGCCCGCCTCCGTGCAGCAGAGCCACCAGCTCGACCTCCCGTCGCAGCAAGAGTGCGCCGACACCGAACGGTCCGCCGATCTTGTGGCCGGTGACGGTCAACGCGTCCACACCTGACGCTGCGAAGTCCAGCGGCACCTGCCCCATGGCCTGCACGGCATCGGTGTGGACCGGGATGCCGTGTCGAGCCGCCACGCTGACCACCTCGTCGACCGGCTGCAACGTACCAACCTCGTTGTTCGCCCACATCACCGTGATCAGCGCGACACTGTCGGGGTCGCGGTCGACCGCGGTTCGGAGCGCGTCGATGTCGAGGCGACCGTTGCTGTCGACCGGGAGGAGCTCGACCTCAGCTCCGCTGTCGCTGGCGAGCCAATCGAGCGGGTCGAGGACCGCATGGTGCTCGATCGCGGTGGAGAGGATGCGGGTACGCCGAGGATCGGCACTGCGGCGCGCCCAGTAGAAACCCTTGACAGCCAAGTTGTCGGACTCCGTGCCTCCGGAGGTGAAGACCACCTCGGACGGTCGCGCGTTCAGGACCGCCGCGACCGTCTCGCGCGACTCCTCGGTGACCCGCCGGGCAGCCCGACCGGACCCGTGCAAGGAGGAAGCATTCCCGAGGCGGCTCAGCTGCGCCACCATCGCGTCGACCACCTCGGGATAGATCAAGGTGGTGGCGGCGTGGTCGAAGTAGGCGACCGGCGGTGGAGCTGACACGTTCATGGCGCCTACCAGGATAGGGCCGCCCAGGATTGGTCAGACCTGCGACCGCCACGGGTGGTCAGGTTCCTTGCGGGCGAGGAAGTCGGCCAGGTAGGCACGCGCGTCTTCGTCGAGCAGTGGCAATGCGGCCGCGAGATCTTGGTCGTCCTTCGGCCGGTGCAGCTTTGCTTTGAAGGACAAGGTGATCTCGGGGTTGAGGTAACGAATGCCGTCACGCTCCCAGGTGACCTCCTCCAGCGAGACTTCCAGGTCCGGGTCCCGCCGCGATACCCAGCGCCCGTCGCGGTGGCGGTTGACGACGCAGTCAGCGCGCCACGGAGCCAGGGCGTGCCGACGTATCCACACCTGGTCAGCCGTGTCAGGCATCTCCAGCTTGTCGTCAAACAATGGAGTCAGGCCTCCGCCGGCCGCCCAGACGTCGTAGCGCCCGGAGAGCGCCTTTACCAGAGCCGGAACGTCACGCCGCCACATCGACACGTCGATGTCCTCGTGCTGGCGCGGCACACCGGTGAACGCCTCGATCGACCAGCCGCCCGCGATCCACCACGTCAGGCCGGTGGGGTCGAACACGGGCTTGGCCTCCTCCGGCGTCCACGAGTCCCACGGCCCGTATCGCCGCTGGAAGGCGAGCTCATCGGGATCGAGATCTGCTGAGTACGACGCCCTTGACCCGTTGAGGGCCAGCACGTCGTGGGCGTCAGTCACCTGACGAGGCTAGTGGTGCGCCTCATCTCAGTCTGATCGGCCCGCCGAAGCCAGAAGAAGATTTCTGATTCTGTTGTGGACAAGGGGAATCGGGGCCGCGGATTGTCGGTGGGTGTCGGTAGGTTGGGTTCATGTTCGATACCGACCCTGCTGTTCTCGACGCCGATGCGACACTGTCGGATGTGGTGGCGGCGCGGGCGGTCGCGGAGCGGGCGGAGGTGCGGATCCTGTGTGACGCGGCCCGGTGGGCCGACCTGCACCGTGCTCTCGAGCACACCGACACGGGTGTGTCGTTGCCGGGGACGGAGCAGCTGGTGTCCCTCGGTGGTGCCGGGACACCGGGGGTGGCCGAGTTCGCCCCGGCCGAGTTGGGTGCCGTGCTGGGCATGTCGCCGGGTGCGGCGGCGGTGTTGGTGGGGGACGCGTTGGACCTGCGGCACCGACTCCCCCGGTTGTGGGCCCGGATCCAGGCCGGTGAGGTGCGGGCCTGGGTCGGCCGCAAGACGGCTCAGGCGACCCGGCAGCAGACCGTGGAGATGGCTGCGACGGTGGACCGTCGGGTCGCCCGCTGGGCGCACTCGGTGTCGTGGGGGCGGCTGGAGACCATGATCGACGCAGCCATCATCGAGGCAGACCCCGAGAGTGCCGCGGTCGCGGTGGAGGTGGCGGCCCGGTCCCATGGGGTGTGGGGTGGATGCGCGGCCGCCGGTGACCCTGTACCTCCACCTCAGCCAGGAGTCGTTCACCCGTGACGAGCACGGGGTGGCCAGGTTCGAGGGACAGGGTCCGGTCACCGTCGAGCAGGTGCGGCG
>JACCYS010000024.1 GCA_013696365.1 Nocardioidaceae bacterium | reverse complement strand
CGAGGGCGACGCTGCCCTTCATGTTGCGGAACTGGCGAACGTAGAACTGCCGTCCGTCGACGGTCGTCCAGCCGAGCAGGGGGTCGCTGACCGTCTGCAGCGCCTGCTGGTACTCCACGACCCGTTGCCCCTGGTGGTCGTGCAACGCGGAGTCGCCGTGGACGAACGGCGCGATCACCGAGCGGCGGGCCTGCTTGAGCTGCAGGAAGAGCACGTCGTCGGGGTTACTTCCCTCGCACAGCGCAACATAGGCACGCAGCCCGACGCTTCCCACGCCGACGACCTTGTGCGCCATGTCGAGCAGGGTGTAGCCGCCCAGCACCCGGCCCCAGTGCGGGGCGAGGGTCGCGAGGTAATCGTCCAGCGCGACCGCGAGGCGTTCGTAGTCCCCCTCGCTCAGCCTGGTGATGAGCGGCTGCTCCTCGACGATCCGGCGGCTGCCCCGGTGCTGCTCGGTGAAGCGGGGAATCGCTCGGTCGCTGGTCTTGGTCTTTGCCTGGCGCGCCGCACGCTTGATGGCCTTGGCCAACGAGGAGTCCGAGGTCACGCTCCGCAGCCGGTCGAGGTCGAGGCGCTCGAACGAGCGGGAGAGCAGCGGTTGCTCGGCGAGGTGACGCACCTGGTCGCGGTAAGCCGCCACGCAGGCGGTCGTCGCCTTCTTGCAGTGGCCCTCGGGCAGGCCGTTCTGCCGGCCGGCCACCCAGACGCTCGCGGTCAGTCGGCGCAGGTCCCATTCCCAGCTGCCGGGGTGAGCTTCGTCGAAGTCGTTCAGGTCGAGGACGAGCTCGCGTTCCGGCGAGCCGTAGAAGCCGAAGTTGCCGACGTGCGCGTCACCGCAGATCACCGGCGTGATGCCGGTCGCCGGGAGGGCGGCAAAGTCTTCGGCCATCACGATCGCCGTCCCGCGCAGGAAGCCATATGGCGACTCCACCATGCGGCCCACCCGCACCGGCACCAGCCAGTCCTCGCGACCCTCGTGCGACTGGTTGATCTGGTCCACCGGGTCCCGCCGTCCCGGTGGTGGGGCCCACTTCTTGAGCGAGGAACGCGGCACCTGCTTGCGCAGCGCGCGACCCATGGCGTACCGCTCGGCACGAGGCGTGGGTCGACTGCGCAGAGATGCGTAGGGCTGGCTGCTGGCTGAGGCGAAGACCACATGCTTGGGCGAACTCACACCGCACCCCACAGAATCGTCGCGCGACCGGCCGGTCTCCGGCCATTATCGGCCCGAGAGGCCGACCGCTACGAGTCGGTGCGGCGAGGACGCGGTTGAGGTCAGCCGGCGGACGCGAGTAGCCGTGCGAGGTGCCGTTCGCCGGCGCTGGTGGGGTTCGGGCGGGTGTGGTCAATGGGCTGGCCGTTCCACGCCCGTCGCCGCCTGCGCGGCCTCCGTTTGGTCGCCACCGACGCCGACCTGTCGGTGGGTGACGGCGCCCTGGTGGAAGGGACGGTCGGTGACCTGCTGCTGCTGATCACCGGCCGCACCGCCGCTGCCACCCGTCGCCTTCGCGGGCCCGGCGTGGAACAGATCCGCTGATCGCTCGTTCCTGGGACTGCCAGACTGGTCCGACCATGTCCTCGTCGCTGCGCGTCCGCTCGCTGAGCATCCCGCGGCGCGAGCTGCGCTGGCGTTTCTCGCGCTCCGGCGGCCCTGGTGGGCAGAGTGTGAACACCGCCGACAGCAGGGTCGAGCTGTCCTTTGACGTGGCGCGCAGCACCGCGCTGCCCGAGCCGCTGCGCCAGCGAGCGCTGGCTCGGCTGGCCGATCGCCTGGTCGACGGCGTGCTCACCGTGTCGGCGCAGGAACATCGTGCGCAGATCGCCAACCGGCGGGCCGCCGAACAGCGCCTGGTCGAGGTGCTCGACCAGGCGCTTGCGCCGCCGCCGCGGAGCCGCCGTGTGACCAGGCCGACGCGGGGCTCGGTGCGGCGGCGGCTCGACGCCAAGCAACAGCGTTCCCGCACCAAGCAGCTGCGCCGCCGCCCGACGGACTGAGCGCCGCCTGCGGTCGAGGTCAGCGCGGCAGCCGCTGCTGCCAGCGACGGTGGCCGACCAGGTCGCCACCCTCGCGTGCCTCCAGTGTGATGTTCACCTCGTAGCCGTGAGCGCCCACGGCCAGCCGCATCGTCGACCGGGTCGACGGTCGGCGGGTCCCGTGCGGGTCATGGTCGACGGTTATGCGCGTGCTGGCCGGCTGCTGGGCGGGCTGGACGTGCCGTCGGTGGTCGTGCAGGAGGGCGGCTACCACCTGCGGTCGCTGGGCACGCGTCCGGCTGACCTCAGCCTGCGGACGCGAGCAGGCGGGCGAGGTGTTGTTCGCCGAGGCTGGCGGGGTGGGGGTCGGGCGGCGGGTCGGGGCCGCTGCCCGGGCCGAGTGCGGGTGGGGGTCGGCTGGTGTGGGTGCGCCCGCTGGGCAGTCGCCATTCGATGTCGGGGGCGTGGATGCGCAGCCGGTCGAGGCCGTCGCCGCGGCTGGTCGGTGGCAGCGCGGTGACGGTGACTTGGGGATGGTCCTTGAGGATGTGGGGGAGCTTGGCGAGGGCTTGGGCGTTGGCGGCGGCGGTGGGGCCGCCGTGCTGGTGGTCGCGGATGTGGTCGATCTCGGCGATGCGCCCACCGCCGAGGCGGGAGTCCTGGTCGCGGCACAGCGCGAACTGGCCGAGCCCGCCGGTGAAGCAGCGGGCGGTGGAGTCCATCGCTATCAGCCGGCCGTCGACCGGGTCGCAGAACAGTGCCCGCAGCCGGGTCCTGGCCGGGCTGGTGGTCGGGCTGGTGGTCGGGCTGGTGTCGGCGGCGTCGATGATGTCGCGGATCACCGAGGCCGGCACCGCCCCGTAGCCGCGGAGCAGCCCGGGGGCGTCGTCGATGCCGAGCAGGGTTGCCGCGGAGATGACCACCTGGACCTCGACGGGCAGCGGCAGCCGACGTGCCGGCGGCCCGGAGGCGTCGGGCTGGCCTGAGGTGTCGGGCTGGTCCCAGGGGGCCAGGTCCCAGGCCGGGTCGTCGGGTGCCGGGTCGGGGTCGGGGTGGACTGGCGACGGGTCGGAGTCGGTCCAGGGCTCCAAGCCGTCCACGCAGTGCCAGCTCGCCGGCGCCGGGCCTGCGTTCGGGCTTGCGTCCGGTTCGGCGTCGTCCGGGGCCGGGGTGGTGAGGGTGGTGCCGGTGAGCCAGGCCACGAACAGGTCGGCCATCAGCGTGTCCAGTGATCGTTCGTCGCCGGCCTTGCGCATCGCTCGGGCGGTGCGGTCCAGCAGGGTGAACACCGCCCACGCCTCCTCGGCCCGCAAGGTGGCGAAGATTGCGGCGACGCCGTCTCGTGGGTCACCCATCCGCACTGAGCGGCGGCGCCTGGCTGCGGCGGCGCGGCGGTCGGCGGCGGTGGGGTCGACGGCCAGCACCCGGCGGTGGGCGGCGCGTTCCAGCTGGGCCGGTGCCCACCGGGATGCGGCGGTGTCTGCGGCCAGCTGCCGGTCGACTCGCCGGCACAGCTGCAGGTCGTCGAGGACGTCGGTGGCGGCCAGCACTCGGTGCAGCCCGGGCCACGACACCCGCCCGGTCCCGACGAGCTCAAGCAGCAGCGGGTGGCGCTGCACCGCCCTGCTCGCCTCCCATACCCGCAGCTGCCCGGTGGACACAGCGACCGCCAGCGCCTCGGCGACCTCCAGGCCGGCGGTGCGCCCGACCAGCCCGTCCGGGCAGCCGGCGGCTTCGTCCCCGCGGTCGCGCGCGGTGCCGAAGGCGGCCAGGTCGCGGACCTGGAACGCCTGCACCCCGTGCGCCAGCCGCTCGGCCGCGTCGATCCGGTCCAGCAGCCGGCGGGCCGACAGCTGTTCGCAGGGCCGCACCCGACCTACCAGCTCGTCCAAGGTGGCCCGGTCACAGCCGGTCAGCTCCCCGAACGCGTCCAGCACCGCCCCGAGACCGGCGGCGACCGAACCCCCGGACAGGCCACCGCCATCGCCATCCAGCGGAGCCGTCGAGTCGCCGTCGAACATGGACAAAGCACACCACAAGGCACCGACATTCCAGCCCGTAAACGGCCCCGAAAGCCCCTCCTGACGAGAAGGATCGAGAAAGATTTCGCCCGGCGGGGGAATCCGAAGATGGGCGGCTCGCGAAGTCCTTGCCCGCAGTGCCGCCCGGGCGAGGTGACAGGATGAGCGCCTGAGCCGACACCTGACGTGGGGGAGCTGTGCCGATCACGGGCAACGAGACCATCCGCAACCACGCAGCGTTCGTCTGGTCGGTGGCCGACCTGCTGCGCGGCGACTACAAGCAGTCCGAGTACGGCCGGGTCATCCTGCCCATGGTGGTGCTCCGCCGCCTCGACTGCGTCTTGGAGCCCTCGAAGGGCGAGGTGCTCGCCCGGGCACTGAGCCTGCAGGGCAAGGTCGGCAACATCGACCCCCTGCTGCGGCAGGCCGCCGGGGGCGAGCAGTTCTACAACGTGTCGCCGCTGACCATGACCAGGCTGCTCGACGACCCGTCCAACATCTCTGACAACCTGCACGAGTACCTGCGGGCATTCTCGCCGGGCGCGGCCGACGTGCTGGAGAAGTTCGACCTGCACACCCAGGTCGACCGGCTCGAGCGAGCCGGGCTGCTCTATCTGGTCGTGTCCAAGTTCTGCGAGATCGACCTGCACCCCAACGCGGTGCCGCACGTCGAGATGGGCTACCTGTACGAGGAGCTCGTCCGGCGGTTCTCCGAGCTGTCCAACGAGACCGCCGGTGAGCACTTCACCCCCCGCGAGGTCATCCGGCTGATGGTGAACCTGCTGTTCATCGAGGATGACGACCTGCTCACCAAGCCCGGCGTCGTCAAGACGCTGGCCGACCCGGCGTGGCACCGGCGGCATGCTCAGCGTCGCCCAGGATCACCTGCGCGGGTTGAACGGCAAGGCCCGGCTGGAGGTGTATGGCCAAGAGCTCAACGCCGAGACGTACGCGGTCTGTCGCTCGGACATGATGCTGAAGGGTCAGGACGCCTCGCACATCGTGCACGGCAACTCGTTCGCCGAGGACGGTCTCGCCGGTGAGGCGTTCGACTACCTGCTGGCCAACCCGCCGTTCGGGGTGGAGTGGAAGAAGGTCGAGAAGGTGGTCCGGGACGAGGCCGCGACCCGGGGGTACGCCGGCCGGTTCGGCGCCGGGCTGCCGCGGATCA
>JACCYS010000123.1 GCA_013696365.1 Nocardioidaceae bacterium | reverse complement strand
CGCCAAGGCGGTCAAGGCGCGCACCGGCTCGCTGTTCAAGGACATGAGCCTGGACACGATCGGGCTGGACGACGCGCTGCGGCTGCTGTCGCTGCCCCGCACCGTCGGCACCGACCCCGACTCGGGCCAGCCGATCACGGCGCAGAACGGTCGCTACGGCCCGTACCTGAAGAAGGGCACCGACTCGCGCTCCATCGACACCGAGGAGCAGCTGTTCACGATCACGCTGGACGAGGCGCTGGCGATCTACGCCCAGCCCAAGCAACGCGGCCGGCAGGCCGCGCGGCCGCCGCTGAAGGAGCTGGGCGACGACCCCGGTTCGGGCAAGCCGGTGACGGTCAAGGACGGCCGCTTCGGCCCGTACGTCACCGACGGGGAGACCAACGCGACGCTGCGCAAGGGTGACGACCCGCAGACGGTCACCATCGAGCGCGCCGCCGAACTGCTTGCCGAGAAGCGCGCGCGGGGGCCGGCGCCGCGCAAACGGGCGGCGAAGAAGGCACCCACCAAGCGGGCGGCCGTGAAGAAGACCGCCAAGAAGCCGGCAGCCAAGAAGTCGGCCGCGGCCCCGCGGGGATGAGCGCGGCGCCGCACAGCGTGGGCGCGGTGCTCGCACTGCCCGGCGTGCGGCGGTTCTGGGCCGCGATCGCGCTCTCCAGCCTCGGTGACTGGGTCGGACTGCTCGCCCTGACCGCGCTGGCCAACGAGCTGGCTGGCGCCGACTACGCCGACCGCAACTTCGCCATTGGTGGCGTGCTGCTGCTTCGGGTGCTGCCGGCGTTGCTGATCGGGCCGCTCGGCGGCTACCTGGCCGACCACCTCGACCGCCGCTGGGTGCTGGTGGTCGGCGACGTGCTGCGGGCGGCCATCTTCGTGACCATCCCGATCGTCGGCACGCTGCCGTGGCTTTTCGCCGCCACCGTGCTGGTGGAGACCGTCAATGCGGTCTGGCTGCCCACCAAGGACGCCACCATCCCGGACCTGGTGCCGCCACTGCGGCTCGAGGCAGCCAATCGACTCGTGCTGGCGACGACGTATGGCTCAGCGCTGCCGGCAGCTGTGCTGTTCACGGCACTCTCGGCGGCCACCGAAGCGCTGTCGGCGGTGGCCCCCTGGGCGCCGGACAGCTCCGCCGACGTCGCGCTGTACGCGAACGCGTTGAGCTTTGCCCTGTCCGCGCTGCTGCTGGCGAGCCTGGGCTCGGCGTTGCCCGCAGGCTCTGCGGTGCCTCCCGAGCAGCGGGTGGGCGTGCTGCGCGCGGTGGTCGACGGGTGGAGCTATGTGGCGCGCACCCCGCTGGTGCGGGGTCTCGTAGCCGGGGTGGTCGGCGCGTTTGCGGCAGGTGGGGTGGTGATCGGGCTGGCGCGGGTCTACGTCGACGAGATGGGAGCGGGTGACCCCGGGTACGGGGTGTTGTTCGGGGCGGTGTTCGCCGGGCTGGGTGTGGGCATGTGGCGCGGGCCGCGGCTGCTGCGCGGGGTGAGCCGGCGGCGGCTGTTCGGCCTGGCGCTGGCGGCCGCCGGTGGCGTGCTGGTGGGGCTGTCGCTGGTGGCCGACATGGTGCTGGCCGTCGTGTTCAGCCTGCTGCTCGGCGGGTGCGCCGGGGTGGCGTGGATCACCGGCTACACCCTGCTGGGTCTGGAGGTACCCGAGCATCTGCGCGGGCGCACGTTCGCACTCGTCCAGTCGCTGGTGCGGCTGGTGCTGTCCCTGGTGCTGGCGGTGGCGCCACTGCTTGCCGCGCTGGTCGGCCAGCACCGGGTGTCGATCACCGACGATGCAGGGTTGACCTTCGGCGGGGTGCAATTGGCCTTCTGCGTGGCGGGTCTGCTCGCGGTGGGGGCGGGCCTGGCATCCTTCCGTTCGATGGATGACCGACCGGGCGTGTCCGTGGCCGCCGAGCTGCGCGACTCGAGGAGTGAGCCCGGGACGTACGCAGCTGCGGGTTTGTTCATCGCACTGGAGGGCGGTGAGGGCGCGGGCAAGTCCACCCAGGCGCGGCTGCTCGCCGAGGCGCTCACCGGGGACGGATCAGCGGGCGGGCCGGAGGTGGTGCTGACCCGCGAGCCGGGCGACACCAGGGTGGGGCGCTCGTTGCGGGCCATCCTGCTCGACCCGGACACCGGCGCGCTGTCACCGCGCACGGAGACGCTGCTGTATGCGGCGGACAAGGCTGAGCACGTGGCCAGGGTGGTGCGCCCTGCGCTTGAGCGCGGCGCGGTCGTCATCACCGACCGGTATGTCGACTCGACGTTGGCCTACCAGGGTGCCGGCCGAGCGCTGCGGGTCGACGAGGTCGAGCAGGTTGCTCGTTGGGCGACCGAGCAGCTGCGGCCGCACCTGACGGTGTTCTTGGACCTGCCGGCTGCCGACGGGTTGCGGCGTGCCTTGCCCGCCGGTGGCCCGGACCGTCTCGAGCAGGAGCCAGTGGACTTCCACGAGCGGGTGCGCGGCCACTTCCGGGCGCTGGCGGCCGCGGACCCCGAGCACTACCTGGTGGTCGACGCGGCTCGTCCCCCGGCCGAGGTCGCGGCGGCCGTGTTGCAGCGGGTCGGCCCGCTCGTCGAAGCCCGTCTCTAGGGGCGCCCGGACCGGCCGGCCACCGCACCTGCGTTGCTTCACTCGGTGCGGTGGGCACCGTGCTGCCGGTCCTTTTGGTGCTTACGGATCCGAGGGCGCCCTGCACCTACCCAGGAGACGGGCTGCGCGAGGATGGCCCGGCCGCCTTGGCTGTCCAAGCACGCCGCACTGTCGAGCCGAGGCGTCGGAGTCGGGCACTAAGGTCGGCCCATGCCACCCAACGGGCAGCCCGGCGTGTGGTCGGGCCTGGTCGGCCAGGAGCCGCTGGTCGAAGCGCTGCGTCCCGCTGTGGGCGCCGCCCAACACTGGCTTGACGGGCGTGTGGATGCCGCAATGACCCACGCCTGGCTCTTCACCGGGCCGCCCGGCTCGGGTCGCTCGACTGCTGCGCGGTCCTTTGCTGGTGCGCTGCAGTGCACCGACGGTGGATGCGGCCACTGCGCAGCCTGCCGGCAGGTGTCGGCCGGTTCCCATCCCGACGTGACCATTGTCGACACCGCCGGCCTGACGATCGGCGTCGACGACGTCCGCGAGTTGGTGCTGAAGGCGGCGATGACGCCGACTGTGGGGCGATGGTCCGTGATCCTCGTTCAAGATGCCGACCGGCTGACCGACCAAGCCGCCAACGCGATGCTGAAGAGCATCGAGGAGCCGGCTGCGCGCACGCTGTGGCTGCTGTGCGCACCGACCAGCGACGACGTGATGCCCACCATCAGGTCGCGCTGTCGACAGGTCACGCTGCGCACTCCGCCGACCCGGGCGGTGGCCGCGGCGCTCGAGTCCGACGGGGTGGCAGCTGCGCTGGCTGCGTTCGCTGCCCGGGCGTCGCAGGGACACATCGGCCGGGCGCGCGCGCTCGCCCGTGACGAGCAGGTGCGCAACCGCCGCCGCGAGGTGCTGGCCCTGCCGCAGCGGCTGCGCGACCCGGGGGACTGTGTGCGGGCCGCGCACAATGTGCACGAGACTGCCAAGGAGGAGTCCGAGGCGATCGCCGCCACGCTCGAGCAGCGCGAGCTGAGCGCCCATGCCGACGCCTGGGGTACCGGCACCCGTGGGCTGCGGGCTCGCGGCGAGCCTGCTGCGCTGGCCGAGCTGAAACGGTTGCACAAGTCGCGGCGCACCCGCCTCGTGCGCGACTCAGTCGACCGGGTGCTGCTTGACCTGCTCAGCGCTCAGCGAGACGTCCTGCGGCTGCAGTCCGATACGCATGTCGAGTTGGTCAACGAGGAGATGCGCGCCGAGCTTGAGGGGGTCTCGCACCGCAACCGCCCCGTCCGTACGCTGCGCCGCATCGAGGCGCTGCTGGGCTGCCGGGAGGCCATGGCCGCCAACGTCGCACCGTTGTTGGCGCTGGAGCAGGCCTTCCTGCGGCTGGCGCGCGCCTGACTCATGGACGTGC
>JACCYS010000078.1 GCA_013696365.1 Nocardioidaceae bacterium | reverse complement strand
GCTCGACGCACTCGCGGGACGTACCGGGGTGTCAGCCGTCGCCCGTTTCGCCTCGACGCTTGCTGTGGCCGTCGAGCGTGGCACTCCGCTGGTGGAGGTCCTGCATGCCCAGGCGGCGGACTTCGTGAGGCCGGGCGGCGTGAACTGCTCGAGGCGGGCGCTCGCAAAGAGGTCCTGATGATGGTGCCAGTGGTGTTCTTGGTGCTCCCGGTCACCGTCGTCTTCGCCTTCTTCCCCGGGTGGTGGGGCTGCAGCTCACCGCGAGCTGACCGGACCATCGGCCAATTGTTCGCACATACCGCAACCACCTATCGCGACTGGGAGGTCGACATGGCATCACCCACATTGATTCGCCGCAGCGCAGACATCTGTTCGCAACGTGCTTGGCGCACGTGGCTGGCTCTGCATCACCGCGACGACCGCGGCGACGTTCCTGGCTGGGTCATGATCACCGTCATGACGGCTGGGTTGGTCGCCATGATCACCGGGGTCGCCAGCGAGCAGCTGCGCAGCATGCTGGAGGCGGCGCTGAGCAGCGTCACCAAGTGAGTTGCGGAGCTTGGCGATCGACATCCGTACAGATACTGTGCTGCACAGGAAAGCGGCGCCGCACGAGATGCCGGCGCTGCAACCGGAGAACGGCGCCGCCGTGGTGGACTTTGTGCTGGTCACCGCGCTGGTAGTGCCACTGGTGCTCGGCGTCATCCAAGTCGGTCTGGTGCTGCACGTGCGCAACACCCTGACGGCCGCGGCATCGGAAGGCGCGCGACTCGCGGCCACCGCCGATCACCAACCGGCGGACGGCGTTACGCGTACCCGGGAGAGCATCACCAGCGCGTTGGCTGGACGATTTGCCCAGCAGGTGAGCGCGAGCCAGACCGACGTGGGTGGCGCTGCCGGGGTCGAGGTTCGGGTGCGTGCCGAGGTGCCGGCGCTGGGGCTCTTCGGGCCGTCGGTGGTGGTCAGCGTTGAAGGCCACGCCGTCGAGGAGCCGGCTCTCGACGACGTGGGCCAGTCAATCCGATGAGGCGGGTGCGAGACGACAGCGGTACTGCCGTGGTGGAGTTCATCTGGCTGTGCCTGCTGCTGCTGGTGCCGATCGTCTACCTGCTGCTCGCCGCGATGGATGTGCAGCGTGCCTCGTACGCGGCGACTGCTGCCAGCCGGTCCGCCGGACGGGCCTACGTGTTGGCGCCGGATACCACCACCGCGAACGCGCGAGCAGCCACCGCAGCCCAGGTCGCGTTGGCCGATCAAGGCGTGTCCTGGTCCACAGCGGACCTGTCGGTCCGCTGCAACCCCGACCCCGCGGCCTGTCTGTCGCCGGGGTCACTGGTCACCGTCAACGTCAGCGTGCAGCAGCCCGTCCCGTTGAGCGGACCCCTAGTGGGTGCATCAGCACCGTCGGTGCGGGTGAGCAGCAGCCACACGGAGCCGTACGGCACGTTCCGGGAGGCTCGGTGACCCGCCAGCGCATCTTCCACCCACGGGCCGAGGAGGGCACGGTCACCGTGCTCATCGTCGGCTTCGTGGTGGTGCTGGCGATGCTGGTCGCTGCGGTCGTGGACGCGTCGGCGGCGTACCTGCAGCGTGAGGCCATGCACGCGCTCGCGGACGGTGCGGTGCTCGCGGCGGCTGACGGGGCGCAGAGCGAGCAGGTCTACACCGCGGGGCTGGGAGAGCAGGCGCAGATCGATCCCACAGCGGCCCGCGGACACGTCGCCGACTACCTGAGCGCCACCGGGGCGGCCACCGACCATCCGGGGCTGAGCTGGCAGGTCAGCTCCGACGGCGCCGTCGTCAGCGTGCGGGTCAGCGCGCCGCTGGATCTGCCGATCACACCGGCAGGCTGGCAAGAGTCCACGATTGTCACCGGCGCCGCGTCTGCGGTGGTCGACATCAGGTGAGCCCGCGCCGCGGGCCACGGTGGCGTGTCCGCGTACCCTGACCGGCGTGGCAGGCCCAGACTTCGACGCACAGCTCAAGCAGCTCGACGCAACCATGCACACCGTCGAGCAGGTGCTCGACGTGCCGGCGATGCGCGCGGAGATCGACACCCTGCAGGAGCAGGTGTCCGACCCCAACCTGTGGGACGACCAGGCTAACGCCCAGCGGGTCACCGGCCGGCTGTCGGTGCTGCAGGCCGACATCGAGCGGGTCACCGGGCTGCGCCAGCGGGTCGACGACCTGGGCGTGCTGATGCAGATGGCCCAGGAGGAGGGCGACCCGGACACCGTCGCCGAGGCCGAGGCGGACATGCGCCGGGTCGCCAAGGCGGTCGAGTCGCTGGAGATCCGCACCCTGCTGTCCGGCGAGTACGACCAGCGGGACGCGCTGATGTCGGTGCGCTCGGGCGCTGGCGGTGTGGACGCGGCAGACTTCGCCGAGATGCTGATGCGGATGTACCTGCGCTGGGCCGAGCGGCACAAGTACGGCGTCGAGGTCTACGACACCTCCTACGCCGAGGAGGCGGGCATCAAGTCGGCCACGTTCGCGGTCAAGGCTCCGTACGCCTACGGCACGCTGTCGGTAGAGGCGGGCACCCACCGGCTGGTGCGCATCTCACCGTTCGACAACCAGGGGCGCCGACAGACCTCGTTCGCGGCGATCGAGGTGGTGCCGCTGCTGGAGCAGACCGATGAGATCGCGCTGCCCGACGAGGAGGTGCGTGTCGACGTGTACCGCTCGTCCGGGCCGGGCGGGCAGTCGGTCAACACCACCGACTCCGCGGTGCGGCTGACCCACCTCCCGACCGGCGTCGTCGTCAGCTGCCAGAACGAGAAGAGCCAGCTGCAGAACAAGGCGTCCGC
>JACCYS010000076.1 GCA_013696365.1 Nocardioidaceae bacterium | reverse complement strand
CGGGACACCGCAAGCCGCGCGGCGTCGACCCGATTGACCTGCCCCATGCCGACGCCGACGGTCCCCCGATCCGCGGCCAGCACGATCGCATTCGACTTCACCGCCCGGCAGGCCCGCCAGGCAAACTCCAGGTCGGCCAGCCCGGCAGCGTCCAACGGCTCACCGGCCGCCAGCTGCCAACCGTCGGCTCGGTCTCCGACCTCGTCTGCCGCGTCGAACGACTGCAGCAGCATGCCGCCGCTGATGCTGCGCGAGTCGACCCCCACACC
The DNA here is from genome assembly GCA_013696365.1 of Nocardioidaceae bacterium. GTDB lineage: Bacteria > Actinomycetota > Actinomycetes > Propionibacteriales > Nocardioidaceae > JACCVL01. The sequence continues at coordinate 20,176 of JACCYS010000076.1, read as the reverse complement.
CCACGACGGCAAGCGCAACACCCGGATGTTCTTCTTTGCGGTCAGCACCGACAAGGCACCCTCTTCATACGCCGGGGCCACCACCACCTCGGTGAACACCTCGGCAACCTGCTCGGCCATCGCCACCGACAGCGGCCGGTTCACCGCGATCACACCCCCGAAGGCTGACACCGGGTCGCATGCGTGCGCCCGTCGATGCGCCTCGGCGAGGTCGTCCCCCAACGCAATGCCACAGGGGTTCGCGTGCTTGATGATCGCCACCGCCGGGGCGGCGAAGTCGTTGGCTGCCCGCAGCGCCGCCTCGGTGTCCACGTAGTTGTTGAACGACATCTGTTTGCCGTGCAACTGCTCGGCCTGCGCCAGACCGGGCCGTGTCACCGCACCCGCGGCGTACAGGGCAGCGCGCTGGTGCGGGTTCTCGCCGTAGCGCAGCACGTCAGTGCGCTGCCAGGTGGCACCGACCCAGGTCGGCCAGCCGGTCCCGTCGCTGGTGTCGGTGAGCACACTGCCCATCCACGACGCGACCTGCACGTCGTACGTCGCGGTGTGCACGAACGCCTCCGCCGCCAACCGACGCCGCGCCGCCAGACCGAACCCGCCGGACCGCACAGCGGTCAGCACCTCGTCATACCTGTCCGGCGAAACCACCACGGCAACGCTGGGGTGATTTTTGGCGGCAGCACGCACCATCGCTGGGCCACCGATGTCGATCTGCTCGACACACTCGTCGGGGGTGGCGCCCGAGCTGACGGTCTCGGTGAAGGGGTAAAGGTTGCTGACCAGCAGGTCGAAGGGGGCGATCCCCAACTCGGTCAGCTGGTCGCGATGTGAGCCGAGGCGACGGTCGGCGAGGATGCCGGCGTGCACCCGTGGGTGCAGTGTCTTGACCCTGCCGTCCAGGCACTCGGGGAAGCCGGTGAGCTCCTCGACCGGGGTCACCGGCACGCCCGCGGCGGCCACCCGCTTGGCGGTGGAACCGGTGGACACGATGACCACACCAGCCTCGTGCAGGCCGATAGCGAGCTCGTCCAGCCCGGTCTTGTCGTACACACTCAGCAGTGCCCGCCGCACGGGCACCTGTTCCTCGACGTCGACGCCGGCCGCGTCAGCAGCACTCACGGGATGCGCACCCTTCTGTCGGTGGCGGTCCAGCCCTCGCGGACCATCCGGCCAACGGTCTCCACCAGTTGCTGTCGTTCGGCGGTTTTGACCCGCTCAGTGAGCGAAGCCTCGTCGTCGTCGTCGCGCACCGGCACAGCCACCTGCGCGACGATGGCCCCGGTGTCCACCCCGGCGTCGACGACGAACAGGGTCGCACCGGTCACCTTCACTCCGTAGTTCAGGGCATCCCGGGGGCCGTGCATCCCTGGGAACGACGGCAGCAACGCGTTGTGGGTGTTGAGGTAGACACCGGTGAAGCGATCCAGGAAGACCGGGCCGACAAGCTTGAGGAACCCGGCAGAGATGATCAGGTCCGGCTGGTGGGCGGCGACCTGTGCGGTGAGGGCGGCGTCCCAGGCCGTGCGATCGGAATGGTCAGCGACGCGGCAGGTGAAGGTGGCAACGCCCTTGGCCTCGGCTCGCTCAATGCCGCCGGTGCCGGGTCGATCCGCGCCGACAGCGACGACCTCGGCCCCATATGCAGGGTCCTCAGCGGCCTCGAGGAGCGCCTGCAGGTTTGTGCCCGAGCCGGATATGAGCACGACCAGCCGAGCCGGGCCGGGTGCGAACGGTCCGAAGGTGTCGGGCACGGACGCTGACCCTAGCGATGCTCAAGCCGTGCGTCGAAACCACCCGGGCCGGTGCGTCCACCGCGGACGGGGCAACCAGCCGGGACGCCAGCCACACAGTGCGCCGTACGCGACGGCCCCCGCCGACGCGGCGACGGCCACGGTCAGCACGCCGACCAGCAAGGCAGCAGGCAACGGCCCGGTCTGTTCCATCCGTCCCGGCCCGATGCTGCCGCCGGAGGCGAACAACAACAGCGTCAGCGACAGGCCTGCGCACACTCCGGCAGCACCGCCGTGCAACGCCTGCCGCCACCAGCCGGCGGTGCCCAGTTCGCGGACGGCGACGACGCCAGCCAACGCGCCCGCCAGCACCGGCGCAACCGTAAGCAGCGACAACCAGCCGCCGGGAGGTCCCGGCGCGGGCAGCGTGCCGAAGAGCGGATAGGCAGGCAAGGCACCCAGCAGCACACCGTCGGGCGACACCACGGTCCCGGCCCCGACAGCGAAACCTGGACCCACCAGGTAGGCGGCGGTCCACAACACAGCGTTGGGCAGCGTGCATACGGACAACAGCACCAACCCCACCGCACCAGCGATGCCTGGCTCCAGGTCTGCACCGATTGTCAGCACCTGTCCTGCTCGCCAGGCCGTCGCCACCACCAGCGTGAGCGCCGACAAGGCGAGCATCGCCTGCACGCCCGCTGCCGCCCCGCGGACCACGGCGCCGACAGGTGGGCGCCGCTCGGCCAGCTCAGCCCAACTGCCGGCGGCGACGAAAAGCCCCACGCCGACCGTGGCCGCTGCCGCGACGAAGCTCAGGCCTGCAGCACGAAGCACAGCGATGTCGACGGCGCCGGGCACCGAGGAGATCTCGACCCCCCACCCGACCAGCGCGACGATGACCGCGTAGCACGTGGCGCCCGCCAGGGCTGCAGCAGTTGTCGACAGACCGGCCGGCAGTAGCCGTGACGTGGCAACGGATGTCGCCACAGCCCAACGGCAGCCGCGCCACAACACCAGCCCGATCAGCAGCGGCACCAGCAGCGGCACCAGGGACACCGTCGCCGACGACACCGACAGCGATCCGCCGTGCAGGCCCATCCAGACAAGTGCGCCGGTGCGCACCGCGTCGCTGCTGGCCCCGTCAGCACCTGTCACGAGATAGCTGAGGACGGCGATGCCGGCGGCAACGGTCAGCCCCGCGCCGGCCACGGCCGCCGTCAGCAGGCAGGTGGACACCGTCAGCGGCCGTGTTGGCGAAGACTCACCGTCCGCAGGCGCTGAGCGCTCGATATCGTGGACGACAACCATCACGCCCATGCTCGGCCACAGCACCCCGGCGGCTGCGATGCCGCGCCGATACAGCCTGCCGGGTCCCGCAGTGAGCGGAGGCTCAGCTCATTGACTCGATCACGTCGCGCATCAGCTGGGCGGTCTCGCTCGGCGTCTTGCCGACTCTGACGCCCGCTGCCTCAAGCGCAGACTTCTTGGCCTCCGCCGTGCCAGACGAGCCGGAGACGATGGCGCCAGCGTGGCCCATCGTCTTGCCCTCCGGCGCGGTGAAGCCGGCGACGTACCCGACGACTGGTTTGGTGACGTGCTCGGTGATGAAGTCAGCCGCGCGCTCCTCGGCGTCGCCACCGATCTCACCGACCATGATGATGGCGACCGTCTCGGGGTCGGCCTCGAACGCCCGCAGGCAGTCGATGTGCGTGGTGCCAATAATCGGGTCACCGCCGATGCCCACCGCTGTGGTGAAGCCGATGTCACGCAACTCATACATCAGCTGATAGGTCAGCGTTCCCGACTTGCTGACCAGACCGATGCTGCCCTTGCCTGCGATGTTGGCTGGGATGATGCCGGTGTTGGACTCGCCGGGGGTGATCACCCCGGGACAGTTCGGGCCGACGATCCGCGTCGTGCCGGAGGCCTCGGCGGCAGCGAAGAAGACCGCAGTATCGTGCACCGGCACCCCCTCGGTGATCACCACCACCAGCCCGATACCGGCTTCGATGGCCTCCAGCACAGCGTCCTTGGTAAACGCCGGCGGGACGAAGACGACCGACACATCTGCTCCGGTCTCCGCCACAGCCTCGCTCACAGTGCCGAAGACGGGCTGTTGCTCGCCGTCGAAGTCTACGGTCGTGCCGGCCTTTCGGGCGTTGACTCCGCCGACGATGGTCGTGCCGGAGGCCAGCATCCGTCGGGTGTGTTTCTGTCCCTCGGAGCCGGTCATGCCCTGCACGATGACCTTGGACGCTGCGTTCAGAAAGATCGACATGGCTGCTGCTCTCTCGCGCTCGATGCTGCTTGCAGGCTCAGTTGGCGGCTAGCTCGGCGGCGCGGGCGGCAGCGCCATCCATGGTGTCCACCACGCTCACCAGCGGATGGTCGGCCTCGGCCAGGATGCGTCTGCCCTCGTCCACGTTGTTGCCGTCGAGGCGTACGACCAGCGGCTTGGTTGCCGCGTCGCCAAGAATGCCGAGCGCGCTGACGATGCCGTCAGCGACCGCGTCGCAGGCAGTGATCCCGCCGAAGACGTTCACGAAGACGCTCTTGACCTGCTCGTCGCCCAGCACGATGTCCAGCCCGTCGGCCATCACTTGAGCGCTGGCGCCTCCTCCGATGTCGAGGAAGTTCGCCGGCTCTTGCCCGCCGTACTCCTGCCCCGCGTACGAAACCACGTCCAGCGTCGACATCACCAGACCAGCGCCGTTGCCGATGATGCCGACAGAGCCGTCGAGCTTGACGTAGTTGAGGCCCTTGTCGCGGGACTTCGCCTCCAACGGGTCGGCAGCGTCCTGGTCGTCGAAGTCGGCGTGCTCGGGGTGTCGAAACTCGGCGTTGTCGTCCAACGTGACCTTCCCGTCCAACGCCTCCAGGGTGTCGCCGGCCAACCGCGCCAGCGGGTTGACCTCGACGAGGCTCGCATCCTCGTCGATGAACACTCGCCACAGCTGCTGCACCATGGCAACCGCCGCGTCGGCGACCTCGGCTGGAAAGCGTGCCTCTGCGACGATCTCGCGTGCCTTGGCTTCGTCGACACCAGCCCCGGGGTCGATGGCGACCTTCGCCACCGCGTCCGGGTTGGTGTGTGCCACCTCTTCGATCTCGACGCCACCCTCGACGCTGGCGATGCACAGGTAGTTGCGGTTGGCCCGGTCCACCAAGAATGAGAAGTAGTACTCCTCGGTGATGTCCGCGGTCGGCGCGATCAGCACGCGGTGCACGGTGAGACCCTTGATCTGCATGCCGAGGATCTCCTCAGCCCGCGCGGCCGTTTCCGCCGGTCCGTCGGCCAGCTTGACGCCGCCGGCCTTGCCGCGACCCCCGGCTTTGACCTGGGCCTTCACGACCACCGTGCCGCCGAGTTGCTCGGCGGCGGCGCGCGCCTCGTCCGCGGTGGAGGCAACAATCCCGACAGCCCCCGCGACTCCGTGCTTGGCGAAGAGCTGCTTGGCTTGATACTCCATCAGGTCCACGACGGGCCGTCCTCGGTTCTTGATCGTGGCGGGTGAGCGGCTTCAGCAGCCCGCATCCGCTGGGCGCCTGGGACTCTAGCCCGGCTGGCGACGGCGATGCAGCCGGGGCGGGTGGATGGCCGCAGCTCAGGCGCTGACGTCGGGCACGTGTTCGTCGACCCAGGCGGCGATCTCGGTGGTGGTTGCTCCGGGTGTGAACACGGTGGCCACACCCGCCTCGCGCAGCGGGGCGATGTCGTCGTCGGGGATGATCCCGCCACCGAACACCACGATGTCAGCGGCATCCTGTTCGGCGAGCAGGTCGAGGATCCGGCGGAACAGCGTCATGTGCGCACCGGACAGCACCGACACCCCGATGGCATCTGCGTCCTCCTGGATGGCGGTCTGCACGATCTGCTCTGGGGTCTGGTGCAGGCCGGTATAGATCACCTCATTACCAGCGTCGCGCAGTGCGCGAGCCACCACCTTGGCACCCCGATCGTGGCCATCGAGGCCAGGTTTCGCCACGACGATGCGCTTGGGTCGGCTCGGCATCAAGCTCCTCCTCGATGGCTGCGGCTGTGCGATAGCTGCTGCAGGCAGACAAGCTCGGACAGACCGGGGCGGACAGCCGCAGGTTAGCCCACCGAGGTGGTTGAGGTCTGCCTCGATCGTTTCACCTAGCGGCAGGCCGCGGGTATCGTCGTTTGAGTCCGCCCCGCCACCAGCGAAGGATCGACCCGTCGTGTCCGCCACCTCCGCCCCGCAACGCCCATCGGGCACACCGCCTGTGAAGCGGCCCGGGGACTCCTCGGCCAAGGATGCGTCGGCCAGCGGCACGACTGCGACTCCAGGCACGCAACGGTCCCGGCGCCGGAGGATGCTGGCCGGCGCCACGGCGTTGGCGCTTGTGGTCGGCGGCGTCGGTGCGGTGATCTACAGCGCTCCGGGTACCCCGAGTACGACGGGCACCGACGCGCCGCCCCCAAAGCCGGACGACTCACTGCGGTCACTGTCGATCACGCTATCGCCGAAGTCTCAGCGGGGCGGTCCGGGCAATACCGACGACGGCGACCAGACCGTGGACGCCGTCACCGGTGCGCCTCGGGTCAATCGGCTCACCCGCAAGACCCACGTGGTTGAAGGGCGCGGCGGCGAGCTTGTGCGGGTCAGCCGAGACGTCGACAGCGACGATTTCAAGAAGCAGGCGGACCTGCAGGCACGGCAGCGGATGATCGCCTTGCAGGCACTGGCCCAAGCCGCCCAGGACGAGGCACTGGAGCTGGGGGTCGATCAGTGGGTGTTGCCGCTCGCCGGATACCGGATCAGCGCCGGCTTCGGGGAGAGCGGCCAGATGTGGGTCACCACCCATAGTGGTCAAGACTTCGCCGCAGCCGAGGGCACCCCGCTAGTGGCGATGGGCGCCGGCGTCATCTTGCGTGCGGGCTCAGACGCCGCCACCAGCTGGGCCGGCAAGCTCACCGTCCTACGGCTCAACGATGGCACCGAGCTGTGGTACGCCCATCAGAGCGACATCCGGGTCCGCACCGGCGACACCGTCGAGCCGGGGGAAGTCATCGGCGAGGTGGGCACAACCGGCAACTCCACCGGTCCGCACTTGCACCTCGAGGTGCGCCCAGAAGGCGGCGATCCGGTCGACCCGACACGCGCCTTCGCCGAGCACGGCATCAGCGTCTGAATCAGAGCTTCTGCAGCGGGGCGTAGCGCAGCAGCAGGCGTTTGACGCCCTCTGAGCCGAAGTCCACGCTGGCGACGCTGCGGTCGCCGGCACCCTCGAGCGCCACCACCGTGCCCATCCCGAAACTGTCGTGCAGCACGCGCTCTCCCGGCTCGAGCGACAGTACCGTGCCCCCGGTGGAGCGGCCGGTGCTCACCGCTCGCGAGAAGCTGCCGGCAGCCGGCGGAGTCGTCGAGCGCGGAGACCAACGTGTCTGGTCCGCCTCAGTCCGCCGCCAGTCGACCACGTCGGCAGGCAGCTCGTCCAGAAAGCGCGAGGCCGGGTTATGGCTGGGAGCGCCCCAGGTGGAGCGCACGGTGGCACGGGACACATACAGTCGCCGTTGGGCGCGGGTGATGCCGACATAGGCCAGTCGACGCTCCTCCTCGAGCTCACGAGGATCCCCCAGCGAGCGCAGGTGCGGAAAGATGCCGTCCTCAAGCCCAGTGAGGAACACGACGGGAAACTCCAGACCTTTGGCCGTATGCAGCGTCATCAGCGTGACGACACCCTGACCCTGCGCCTGCTCGCTTTCGTCCGGGATCTGGTCGGCGTCGGCGACCAGGGCCACCCGCTCAAGGAAGGAATCCAGCGAGCGGGGGTCTGGCGCGTCGGCCGCGGGGGCGTCGTCACCGGCGTCGCTGACGAACTCACGCGCCACCGCAACCAGCTCGGCGAGGTTCTCCACGCGGGTCTGGTCCTGCGGGTCCGTGGAGTCTTCCAATGCGGCCACATAGCCGCTGCGGGCCAGGGACGCCTGCAACACCACGTCCGCGGGCTCGCCCACGTCGACCAACGCGCGCAGGTCGTCCACCATCGACACGAAGGACGCGATCGCGGTCACCGAGCGGGTCGCGATGCCGGGAGCTTCGCCGGCTCGACGCAACGCATCGAGCAGACCGATCCGCTCACGGTCAGCGAACGCGCTGACACATGCCTCGGCCCGCTCACCGATGCCGCGCTTGGGCACGTTCAGAATGCGGCGCAACGACACCGTGTCGCGGGGGTTGACCAGCACTCGTAGGTAAGCGAGGGCGTCCTTGACTTCGCGCCGCTCGTAGAAGCGCACACCGCCAACAACCTTGTATGCCAGCCCGACCCGGATGAACACCTCCTCAAAAACCCTGCTCTGCGCGTTGGTGCGATAGAAGACCGCGACCTCGCCGGGCCGAGCAGCGTCGGCGTCGCTGAGGGCGTCGATCTCGTCGGCAACGAACTGCGCCTCGGCGTGCTCGTCGTCGGCGACGTACCCCACCAGCGGCTCGCCGGCGCCCCCGTCGGTCCACAACCGCTTGGCGGTGCGGCCGGCGTTGCGGGCGATCACGGCATTGGCTGCGGAAAGGATCGACTGCGTGGAGCGGTAGTTCTGCTCCAGCACCACCGTGTGCGCGTCGGGGAAGTCGCGCTCGAACTCCAAGATGTTGCGGATGTTCGCGCCGCGGAAGGCGTAGATCGACTGGTCGGAGTCACCGACGACCATCAGCTCGGCCGGGCCGGCCCCTGCGGGCTCGGCCGCAGCATCTCCTCCTTGCACCACCGCTGGGTCCGGTGCGCAGAGCTCACACACCAGGACGTACTGGGCGTGGTTGGTGTCCTGGTATTCGTCGACCAGCACGTGCCGGTAACGCCGCCGATAGCTCTCCCGGACGTCCGGAAAGGCCTGCAGCAGATGCACCGTTGTCATGATCAGGTCGTCGAAGTCCATCGCGTTTGCGGCGATCAGCCTCGCCTGATAGCGGGCGTATGCCTGCGCATAACTGCGCTCGATGTCGTTCTCCGCTCGGCTGACCGCGGCCTCGTGGTCGCGCAGCTCGTTCTTCTGCGTGGACACCCACGACTGGACGGCACGCGGCGGGAACCGCTTCGGGTCGAGCTCAAGGTCACGGCACACCAGCGTCATCAACCGCCGGGAGTCAGCCGCGTCGTAGATGGAGAACGACGACGAGAAACCGAGCCGTGCGGACTCGCGGCGCAGGATGCGCACGCAGGCCGAGTGGAACGTCGACACCGTCATCAGCCGCGCCCGACCCCCCACCAGCGCAGTCACCCGCTCCCGCATCTCGGCGGCGGCCTTGTTGGTGAAGGTGATGGCCAGCACCGACCCCGGGTGTGCAGCACGCTCGGAGATGAGCCAGGCGACCCGGCGGGTCAACACCCGGGTTTTGCCTGAGCCTGCCCCGGCGACCACCAACAGCGGGGCTCCGGCATGCGTCACGGCGGACCGCTGGGACTCGTTTAGCCCGTCGAGCAACGACACCTGGGGTCGGTCGTCGGCTGCCGGGGGCATGGTGGGGACGGGGAACGAAGCACTCATCGCCCAGTCAGCCTACGAGGGCCCGCCGACATGGCAGGCGCACGCATGCCGGCCGGTGGGAGTCAGCCAGTCGCGGCCCGCTCCGCGCGACGGGCGGCGAGGAACTGCCATCGGGCCTCGAAGGTGGTGTCCGGGAAGTCGCCGAAGACCCCGTCGACGCCAAGCTCGAAGAACCGCAGAAGCTCGCCGACCGCGTCGCCGTGCTCGAGCGGGTTCGCCCCCTCGTTGTACTCGTTGGGCAGGAAGAAGTTCTCGTCCCGGAAGGTGTACGGGTGCACCAGCAGGCCGGCAGCATGGGCGTCGTCGACCACGTCGGTTGCCCGCCCGAGGGTGCCGTCCGGCCGTAGCGGGATGAGCCGGTACTTGTCCGGACCGATCCCTCGCGCGTAACGCCCGATCCGCCGCAGCCCGCCGGCGGTGACCATGTCGTCATAGGTGACCCCGGTGCCGGCGACCACCTGGTCGAACGGTGCGCCCGAGCCGCCGACGAGCTGGATCAGCTTGACCTCGGTGCGTCGGCTCAGCGCCCGCAGGTTGGAGATCTCGAACGACTGGATGAACACCGGCGAGGATCGGCGTGTCCACCCCACCCGGCGCAGCTCGCGCAGGATGCCCGGCTCCAGCGGCAGACCCTGGTTGCGGAAGTAGGTGGGGTGCTTGGTCTCTGGATAGACACCGATACGGCGGTTGCGGCGCTTGGACTCGAAGCGGGCCAGGTCGATGACCTCGGCGATGGTCGGGATCCGCAGCCGGCCGTCGAAGCGGGTGCTGGCCGGACGCAGCTCGGGCAGTCGCTCCTTAGCGCGCAGCGTGCTCAGCTCGGCGTAGGTGAAGTCTTCGGTGAACCAGCCCGTCTGCCGGGTGCCGTCGATCCGCTTGGTGGTGTGCCGGTCGGCGAATTCCGGGTGCTCGGCCACGTCGGTGGTGCTGGAGATCTCGTTCTCGTGCCGCGCGACCAGCACGCCGTCCTTGGTCGACACCAGGTCGGGCTCGATCACGTCCGCACCCATGTCGATGGCGAGCCGGTAGGCCGCCAGTGTGTGCTCCGGCCGCTTGCCCGAGGCGCCCCGGTGCGCAATCACGATCGGCTTGCGCCAACGCGGCCGCGGGGAGTGGAGGTTGTGGCCGTCGGCGACGGCGGTCGGTGGGGCGAGCAGGCCGGTGGCCGCGGCCAGCCCGCCGACACCGCCGGCGACGAGCAGGTTGCGCCGGTGTAGCCGGTTTATGGGCGTTCCCGAAGTCATGGCAGGAGTGCAGCGGCTGCAGGTTAACGGCCGGTGGACCCGCCGCGGCACCTCGGTGAGCGCTGGCCCAACCCCGGTCGGTGCCCGCTCAGGTGGAGTGCGCCTGGTTGCTGCCCGTCACCGCCACCGACCCGGTACGGCGCGGATCGCCAGCCGCGGTGAGACCGCCGCCCGGCTCCCACTGGGCCGCACCGACCCCCCCGAAGTACATGGCGTGGGTGTCCATCGAGCGAGTGGGCAGCCCGAGCTCGTCGCTGAGACCGGCTGGCAGCCGAAGGTCTGCTTCGTGGTCGATGCGCACCGGCGGGTCCTGCCCATCCCGCACCCGGACATGCACTCGCGGGTGCGCGATCGCTGCAGCGAGGTCGAGACCACCATTGAGGTGCAGGGCCAGCACCTGTGCGACGGCCGTAACGATGCGGTCCGAGCCCGGTGACCCGATCGCCAGGGCCGCGCCGTCGCGCTCGCGGCGGCCGACGGTCGGCGCCATGTTGGAGTTCAGGCGGGTACCCGGCTGCAGCGCGTGCACACCATTGAGCACCAACTCCTGCTCGCCCAGGCAGTTGTTCAGCCATATGCCGGTGCCCGGTGACAGCACCCCGGAGCCGTAACCGGCTGACACGGTGACGGCACAAGCGCCGCCGTCGTCGTCCACTGTCGACACGTGCGCGGTGCTGGCCGAGCCGAGCGATCGGTTCAACAGCTCCCGGGCGAGCCCCAGCCGCGCATCTTCGTCGTCGTGTCGATTGATGCCAATGCCGAAGACCGCGTGTTGGCTGCGTACCAGGTGGGCGAGCTCGTCGGGACTCCAACTGCCCCGGGCCGGCCGGCCGTCACACATGGCCAGCAGGGCGCTCATGCAGACGCCACCCATCGCTGGGCCTGGATTGGTCGCCAGCTGCCAGCCGCCTTGCCGCACGGTCAGCGCCGGGCGTTCGGCAACCTCATAGGCCGCGAGGTCGTCAAGGGTGAGGATTCCCCCGTGCGCCTCCAGGTCGTCAGCCATCAGCTTGGCTATATCGCCGGTATAGAAGGCGTCGCTGCCCTCCACCGCGATCTGCTGCAGCGAGGCGGCGAGGTCGGGAACTCGCACGGTGGAGCCCCGCGGCACCAAGGTGCCGTCGGCGTCGTGCAAGACCGCATAGCTTTCGGGTTGCCAGCCGAAGATCTCGAGATGGACGTACTCCAGATAGGCGTGCGACGCCTGATTGAGCGGAAACCCGTCCCTGGCAGCCGCGATCGCAGGCGCCAGCACCTGCGCCCAGGGCACCCGCCCGAATCGTTGGTGAGCCCGCTCGACGGCCTTCAGCGTGCCGGGTGTCGCCACCGAGCCGTGCCCGACAGTCATGGTGGTGTCGCCGCCGTAAGGGGTGCGCACATCCCAGACCGCTCGACCGAATCGCTCCGCGGGCAATCCGCGACCTGGCATGTCGACCCAGCCGTCAATGGTCACCGGGGCCGATCCGTCCGGCGGCTGGATCGTCAGATAGCCACCTGACGCCAGCGAGACCAGGCCCGGCTCGGAGACCATCGTCACCAAGACAGCTGCCAGCGCGGCGTCGATAGCGTTGCCGCCCTCGGCGGCCAGCCGGGTGCCAGCCGAGGCACTCAAGTCGTTGGGGGCCGCCACCGCGACCCGCGCAGAGGCAGTTGTCATCAGGTCACCGTAGTCCCGGAGATGAGGCGTGGCCGACCGGTCGGGGGAAGCCGGTCGGACACGCACGGCGCTCTCCGGCATCGCCGGCGATCACTTTGCACATCGTGTCTCAGGGGTCGTGCAGGCTGCATCGGTGATTTCGGACATCCTGTGAAGAGGACATAAAGACTGTTTGCCAGTCCAGCCACGATCAACGCTCGCAACGTCCTACGATCAACGGTGATGTCCCGGGTGCTGATCGTCGACGACGAACCTCAGATTGTCGCTGCGGTGACCCGTGGCCTGTCCCAGAACAATCACCAGGTGAGCGGAGCGGCCACCGGCGAGGACGGTCTGGCTGAGATCGCGGCACGCAGGCCAGACCTGGTCGTGCTCGACCTCGGTCTACCCGGGCTCGATGGGGTCGAGGTGCTCCGCAGGCTGCGGGCGTGGAGCGACGTGCCCGTGCTGGTGCTGTCGGCGGCGGGCGGAGAGGACCAGAAGGTCGAGGCGCTGGACACCGGTGCGGACGACTACCTAGAGAAACCGTTCGGCTTCGGCGAACTGCGAGCCCGGGTCCGCGCGCTGCTGCGTCGCAGCACAGCTGACCAACTGATAAGCGAGATCGTGGTCGCCGATCTGTATGTGGACCTGGCGAGCCGCACCGTTGAGCGGGCCGGCGATGAGGTCCGGCTGACGCCCAAGGAGTGGCAGTTGCTCGAGGCCTTCGCCAACAACCCGGGGAAACTCTTGACCCACGGCTGGCTGATCCGCCGGCTGTGGGGTCAGTCGTACGGCGACGAGAACCGGCAGACCTTGCGGGCCCACATGCGTTCGCTGCGCTCCAAACTCGGTGACGACGCCGCCGAGCCTCTTCTGGTGCGCACGGAGGTCGGCTCGGGGTACCGCTGGATGGTGACTCCACCGGATCGCCCATCGTGAGCGAGATGCAACTGCCGGCGGGAGCAATTATCGATGCGGCCCCGGCCAGCATCTACGTCAAGGACCTCGAGGGTCGCTATCTCTACGTCTCCCCCGGCGTCGTCGCTCAGACCGGCATCCCCCCCGAGCAGTACCTCGGGCACACCGACGTCGACGTGTTCGGGCCCGAGCAGGCCGCCCGGCTGCGAAAGAACGACCAGCGGGCGCTTACCGAGCAGGTCGATGAGGTCGAGTTCTTTGACAAACCGGTGGACGTTGTCTACCGATCGCGCAAGTTTGCGCTGCGAGGCGCCGACGGGCAGATCTATGCCACCTGCGGGATCTCGCTCGACGTCACCGCGGGCTACCGGGCCGAGCAGGCACAGCGCGTCGCGGAGCGTCGGTTGGCACAGTTGCAGATCGTCGACAGCCTTGGGCGGTTCGCAGGCGGCATGGCCCACGACCTAAAGAACGCTCTGACTGCCGTGCGCTCGCTGATCGAGCTGGCCATCGAGGACGCCGTGCAGGTGCCGTCGGACGCTCCCCCTGATCTGCGGGGGCGGCTACTGGAGGTGCTCGGTGAGGCCCAGCAGGCAACGCTGCGCTCGGCCGACCAGATCGCCACCATGCTGACAGCCACCCAGTACCGGCGGTCCGAACGCACCGCAACACCCCTAGCCGCGATCCTGGATCGGGTCCGCCCGCTCCTCGTCACCGTGCAGCCGGCACACCGGCTGGTCGAAGACGTGCACCCCGACCTGCGGATGCTGATCGCCGAGGGTGAGATCGAGCAGGTGCTGCTCAACCTGGTCACCAACGCCGCCGAGACCACTCATGACGACGTCCGGGTGACCATCCGGGCCAGGGCAGTCGTCGCCGAAAACACGTTCTCCGATGTCTCGAGCGCGCAACCCCCCGCGCTCGAGCCCGGCCATTACGTCTGCCTCGACGTCATCGATGACGGTCCCGGGATGCCGCCGGAGGTGCTGGAGCGGGCCGCACACCCCTTGTTCACCACCAAGCGTGGTGGCAGCGGGCTGGGGCTCTGGTCGGCGCAGGCGTTCGCCCTGCGCAATCACGGTCAGCTGGCAATCCGCTCGGAGCCGGGCACGGGGACCACGGTGAGCCTGTGGCTTCCCGCCGCAGACACTGGCTGACAACGCTGACGGTCAGCGGTCAGCGGGGGTGTAGACCCAGTGCACGCAACTCGAGCGCAGCAAGTGCCCTGACCACGGCCGGATCCCCGGCTCGCCAGCCAGCGGCCACATCGGTGTTCAGCTCGCCCAGCTCGGCGATCGGTTGGCTGGCGAGCGCACGCAGCGCGAATATGTCCAGGCCGACCCCGGCGTCGAGCAGCCGTTGAGCCTGCGCACTGTGCCGGGCGAAGCGTAGCCGTCTGGGTAGCCACAGCACGCAGACGACGATTGCTGGCACACCGCCGCTGAGCCAGCCGAGCGCATCGGCCAACGCGCCGACGGCCTGCTGCTGCTGAACCCCTGCGTCCTCGATCGCCCGGCCGGCACCGCCGGCTTCGTCGAACGGTGCACTGAGCTGCTCGCCGACGACAGGGACGTCCGCGGCCGCCGATGCTGCCTCGTCAAGCCGGCTGGCCAGACCTGCGCCTGCAGACTCCAGCTGACGCCCCGGACCGGCGAGGCTCGCGGTGAGGTCGTGCACACCGGTGCCTACCCACAGACAGCCCAGCAGAGCCACCGCGCCGATCAGGTCGCCTATCAGCTGGCGGAGTCGGCGAGCGGGCGTATCGGCGTACAGGTGGCCGGACCAGTGGGCAGACATGCCGGCAATGGTGCGCCTTGTCGCGGCAGCACGCGTGCCCGGCTCACTCCCACTCAATGGTGCCCGGTGGTTTGCTGGTGATGTCCAGAGCGACCCGGTTGATCTCGGCAACCTCGTTGGTGATCCGGGTCGAGATTCGTTCCAACACGTCATAGGGCACCCGCGCCCAGTCTGCGGTCATCGCATCCTCGCTGGTGACCGGGCGCAGCACCACCGGATGTCCGTACGTCCGGCCGTCGCCTTGCACCCCGACCGAGCGCACCCCGGCGAGCAACACCACCGGACACTGCCAGATGTCACGGTCCAGCCCGGCCGCGCTCAGCTCCTCACGGGCGATGGCGTCGGCGTCGCCCAGGATCCGCAGCCGATCGCGAGTGACCTCTCCGATGACCCTGATGCCCAGCCCCGGCCCGGGGAACGGCTGGCGCCACACGATGTCGGCGGGCAGGCCGAGCTGCTCACCAACCTGGCGCACCTCATCTTTGAACAGCGAACGCAGGGGCTCGACCAGGGAGAACTGCAGGTCGTCGGGCAGGCCGCCAACGTTGTGGTGGCTCTTGATCACCGCGGCACCGCTCGCGCCCCCGTCCAGCGCGCCGCCGGACTCGACGAGGTCGGGGTACAGCGTGCCCTGCACCAAGAACTCGACGGTCTCCCCCTGCGAACCGGCCTCGGCGACCACCTCGCGCTCGGCCGCTTCGAACACCCGGATGAACTCACGCCCGATGGCTTTGCGCTTGTCCTCTGGGTCGCTCAGCCCGGCCAGCGCCGACAAGAACTGCTCTTGGGCGTCTACCACCTTGAGGTCGACTCCGGTTGCGGCGACGAAGTCGCGCTCCACCTGCTCTGCCTCACCCGTGCGCAGCAGGCCATGGTCGACGAAGACACACGTCAGCTGGTCGCCGATGGCACGCTGCACCAGCGCGGCGGCCACCGCGGAGTCGACGCCGCCGGACAGCCCGCAGATTGCCCGCTTGCCGCCGACCTGGGCGCCGATGCGCGCCAGCAGATCGTCGACGATGTTCACCATCGTCCAGGTTTGCCGGCAGCCGGCGATCTCGACCAGGAATTGCTCCAGCACCTGCTGGCCGTGCTCGGTGTGCAGCACCTCGGGGTGCCACTGCACGCCGGCGAGCCGTCGCTGCACATCCTCGAAGGCTGCGACGGTGGCCCGTGGTGAGGTGGCGTTGACGGTGAAGCCGGAGGGTGCGGCGACCACCTCGTCTCCGTGCGACATCCATGACCGCAGCTCGTTCGGCAGCCCGGCCAGCAGAGTTCCAGGATCGGTGACGGTCACCGGGGTGCGGCCGTACTCGCGCATACCGGTCTGCCGGACGTCTCCGTCGAGCGCAGCGGCCATGGCCATGAAGCCGTAGCAGATCCCGAACACCGGCACGCCGGCGTTCAGCAGCGCCGGATCGAGCTGCGGCGCACCGGGGACGTACACCGACTGCGGTCCGCCGGACAGCACGATCGCGGTTGGTCGACGGGCGAGCATCTGGTCGACCGGCATCGTGTGCGGGACGATCTCGGAGTAGACCTTGGCCTCGCGCACCCGGCGGGCGATCAGCTGCGCATACTGCGCCCCGAAGTCGACGACCAGGACGAGGTCGTGGTCGAGGGTCTGTTCGGCCGCCGTCACCGGCAGGAGTCTAGCGAGCCACGAACGTAACGCGGGCGGGAGAGACTCGTTGATCGCTGTGGGACCCCAGTTCCTCCGCTCCCTCCCTGAACTTGGGTCCTGGCTGGCCACGTCAGTCAGGCTTGCGGGCCCTGCCAATCCCCTCCCCCGGCTGGGTCCGCAAGCCGCCCCGCGGCTGTCCCCTATTGCACGACGATCTCGACACGCTGGAAGTCTTTGAGCTCGGTGTAACCGGTGGTGGCCAGCGACTGGCGCAGCGCCCCGATCAGGTTCATGGTGCCGTCCGCTGTGCTGGACGGACCGAACAGCACCTCCTCGAGCGTCCCGACGGTGCCGATCTCGACCCGCTCACCACGGGGAAGATCCGCGTGCCACGCCTCGCCGCCCCAGTGAAAGCCGGCACCGGGCGCCTCGGCGGCGCGGGCGAACGGTGACCCGACCATCAGGGCGTCGGCACCGCAGGCAATGGCCTTGGCGACGTCGCCGCTGCGACCCACCGAGCCGTCGGCGATCACGTGCACATACCGGCCGCCGGACTCGTCCAGGTAGTCCCGGCGGGCCGCTGCGACGTCGGCCACCGCGGTCGCCATCGGCACCGCCAAGCCCAGCACCGACCGGGTGGTGTGCGCCGCGCCGCCGCCGAAGCCGACCAGCACTCCGGCTGCCCCGGTGCGCATCAGATGCAGTGCCGCCTGATGGGTGGCGCAGCCGCCGACGATCACCGGCACGTCCAGCTCGTAGATGAAGTCTTTGAGGTTCAGGGGCTCCGAGTTGCTGGACACGTGCTCTGCGGACACGGTCGTTCCGCGGATCACGAACAGGTCGACACCGGACTCCACAACGGTCTGCGCGAGCTTGGCGGTGCGCTGCGGGGACAGCGCCCCCGCGACGGTGACCCCGGCGTCGCGCATCTGTTGGAGCCGGTCCCGGACAAGCTCAGGACGCACCGGCTTAGCGTACATCTGCTGCAACCGCCTGGTCGCATCGTGCCCACGCATCCGGGCGACCTCGTCGAGCATCGACCCGGGGTCGTCGTAGCGGGTCCACAGACCCTCGAGGTCGAGCACCCCGAGCCCGCCGAGCCTGCCCAGAGCGATGGCGGTCTCCGGTGACATCACCGAGTCCATCGGCGCCGCCATCACCGGAATGTCGAACCGGTAGGCATCGATCTGCCAGGCCAGCGACACGTCGTCGGGATCGCGGGTGCGGCGGCTCGGCACGATCGCAATGTCGTCGAATGCGTACGCCCGCCGGCCGCGCTTGGCGCGCCCAATCTCGATCTCCACGCGGCCGACCCTAGCGGCGTCAGGAGCCGGCGTAGTTCGGCGCCTCCACCGTCATCTGGATGTCGTGCGGGTGGCTCTCGCGCAGCCCCGCTGCGGTGATGCGAACGAAACGGCCCCGCTCATGCAGCTCGGGGATGGTGCGGGCGCCGACATAGAACATGGACTGGTGCAGTCCGCCGATGAGCTGGTAGGCGACTGCCGACAGCGGCCCACGGTAGGGCACCTGGCCTTCGATGCCCTCCGGCACCAGCTTGTCGTCGCTGGCGACGTCGGCCTGAAAGTAGCGGTCCTTGGAGTACGACGTGCGCCCCCGGGATGCCATCGCACCCAGCGACCCCATGCCCCGGTAGCTCTTGAACTGCTTGCCGTTGACGAAGATCAGCTCGCCTGGACTCTCGTCGCACCCGGCGAGCAACGACCCGAGCATCACGGTGTCGGCGCCGGCGACCAGCGCCTTGGCGATGTCGCCCGAGTACTGCAGGCCCCCGTCGGCGATCACCGGGACCCCGGCTGGCCGACAGGCCTGCGCCGCCTCGTGAATGGCGCTGACCTGGGGAACGCCGACGCCGGCGACCATCCGGGTCGTACAGATCGAGCCCGGACCGACGCCGACCTTGACCGCGTCGACGCCGGCGTCGACCATCGCCTGAGCGCCTGCCCTGGTGGCGACGTTGCCGCCGATCAGCTGCACGTGCCGGGTGGCCGGGTCGGACTTGAGTCGGCGAACCATCTCAAGCATTGCCCGGGCGTGGCCGTTGGCGGTGTCGGCGACGAGCACGTCGACACCCGCTTCCACCAGCGCAGTCGCCCGGTCCCAGGCGTCGCCGAAGAAACCCAGCGCGGCGGCGACGCACAGTCGCCCCTCGTCGTCCTTGGTGGCCAGCGGGTAACGCTCGGACTTGACGAAGTCCTTGACGGTGATGAGGCCGGTGAGCCGCCCCTGGCTGTCGACCAGCGGCAGCTTCTCGACCTTGTGCTCGGCCAGCAGCGCAGCGGCGTCGTCGGGTTTCAGACCGACTGGCGCGGTGATCAGCGGCATCGGCGTCATCACGTCGCGGACCAGGCGCGCGGGCCACTCGGCGGCCGGGATGAACCGCAGGTCCCGGTTGGTGATGATGCCCAGCAGCACCCGCTGCTGGTCGACGACCGGCAGCCCAGACACCCGGAACCGGCCACACAGCTCGTCCAGCTCCTCGAGCGTCGCGTGCGGGCCGACCGTCACCGGGTTGGTGATCATGCCCGACTCCGAGCGCTTCACCAGATCCACCTGGCCGGCCTGGTCCTGCACCGAAAGGTTGCGGTGCAGCACACCAATGCCGCCCTGGCGTGCCATCGCGATCGCCATCCGCGCCTCGGTGACGGTGTCCATCGCGCTCGAGATCAACGGCAGGGCAACGTCGAGCGAGCGGGTCAGCCGAGTGGTGGTGTCGACCTCGCTCGGGATGACGTCGGTCTCGGCCGGCAACAGCAACACGTCGTCGAAGGTGAGGGCCAGCGGGGCGAACTCTCGGGCCGGTTCGGAGGAGGGCGAGCCGAGCGCAGAGTCCATCGACCCATCGTACGCACGGGTCTGGTCGTGGCCCCGGCACGACGCCGCTATAGACACGGCGGTCAGCCGGCCCTATCTTGCGCACGGCGACGCTGTCAAGTGCGTTGCCGTGACAAGGGGGTCACCATGCGCACATCTGCCATCGGCTACGGGCTTCTCGCCACCGCCGTCATCCTACCGCTGTCGCTGGTCGGCACGAGCACGACGGCCGCAGGCTCGAGCGCCTCGACCGCGACAGTCGATGACCCGTCGGGCTCCCGAGTCGACCTGGTCGTCAAGGACACGGCCCCGCAGGCCGGCCTCGCCGTAAAGAGCAAGACCTGGTCGGCCGACGGCGTCGACTACAACAAGGACGGCGCGCAGGACGTCTGGATCGGCTACCACGGCCAGGGCGGCAAGCTGTGGCGCAACAACGGCGCCGGCGTCTACCACCGGGTCGCCAAGGCGGCTTGGAAGGCCACCAATCCCGACGGCAAGACCATCGACCGGCACGATTGCGCGTGGGCAGACGTGGACCGCGACGGCCGGAAAGACGCCTACTGCTCGGCCGGTCGCTTCATCCGCAACATCGTCAAGGACGCCGACCGGGACAACGAGATGTGGATGCAGAAGCGTCCGGGCCGGTTCCGCGACGTCGCCCGGCCCAAGGTGCTCGGCGACGTGTGCGGGCGGGGGCGGCACGTGGCCTTCCTGAACGCAAACGGCGACAGGTGGCCCGACCTCTTCCTCGGCAACGACGTCCAGCGACCGCTGCAGGACGAGTGCGACGGCAACCCCAACCTGCCCAACGAGCGCAGCAAGATCTTCATCAACAAGCGCGGTGACGGGTTCAAGTACGTGCGCGACTGGTGGGACTAT
>JACCYS010000070.1 GCA_013696365.1 Nocardioidaceae bacterium | reverse complement strand
GTCTCGAGTGTGTTCCGACCATCGCCGAGCTGCCCACCCGACCCGACGTGGCGGTGATGGCGGTGGGTCACCGCCAGCTGCCGAAGGCCTTCCAGGACGCGTTGGCCGCCGGCATCCGGGCGTTCGTGCTGCCGGGGCTCGGCACCGATGCGGGGCCGGACGCGGCGTCAACCACCCAGCGGGTGCAGGCGATGGCCAACGCGGCGGGGGCTGCGGTGCTCGGTCCGAACTGCATGGGCATCGCCGTTCCGGGACGCCCGTCAGGATGGCTGGCCGCAATCCCGGAGTCGTTCCTGCCTGGCTCGGTCGGGATCGTCAGCCAGTCCGGGTCGATCGCAGACGCCTTCGTGTCCCTCGGCCCACGCATCGGGTTCAGCGCCGTCGTCTCCTGCGGCGCCGAGCTCAATCGCGACGTCGCCGACTTCGTCGCCGAGATGGCAGCAGATGAGGGCACCCGGGCCATCGGGGTCTTCGTCGAGACCGTGCGCCGGCCGGCCGCTTTCGCCGAGGCGCTAAAGATCGCGGCTGCTGCGGGCAAACCTGTCGTCTGCCTCAAGATCGGCAAGTCCGAGGTCGGACGGCGCGCCGCACTGGCGCACACCGGGGCAATCGTCGGGTCCCAGCGAGCCTTCTCGGCGTTGCTGGCGACCCACGGGGTGATCGAGGTGCAGGACCTGCCGGAGATGATCGAACTGCTTGAGGTGCTGAGCAAAACCACCCGCCCAGCGGGGCTCCGAATTGGGGCGATTACCGAGTCCGGCGCGGAGGCCGGGCTGCTGGCAGACCACGCCGCTCGGCATGGCGTGTCGCTGCCCGATCTCGAGTCTGGGGCTCGCGATGCTTTGGCTGCCGCGTACCCGCAGGTCGCGCCGACCAACCCGCTGGACCCCTGGGCGCTGGCCAACCCGGTCGAGGTCTACCCCTATGGCATCTCGGTGCTGGCGGCGTCCGGCCAGTTCGACATCTTGCTCGGACAGGTCGACCTGTCCCGACACCGCGGTCCCCGTTATCAGCGCTGGTGCGAGTCGGTGGTGCAGGCGCTCGCGGACGCCCGCGCACGCACCGGCATCTACGTCGCGATGACGACCGTGCACAACACCGACCCGCCGGACGACCTGGCCCGGTTCGCGCAGGAGAACGACGTCGCCGTCCTGCGTGGCGTCTCGCAGGCGACGGGCGCGCTGACGCACGCAGCCTGGTGGACCCCTGCGCATGCGAGCGAGCAACGTGAGCACAGCCCGGTGTCCGAGCGGGACCTTGGCATCGGGGACCCGACTGGAGCGCTGTCGGAGGATGTGTCCGCTGCCGTGCTGGAGCGCATGGGCGTCGACTTTGCCGCACGCCGTCGAGCAGCCACCGCCGATGAGACCGTGGCGGCAGCCGACGAGATCGGTTATCCGGTGGTGGTCAAGGTCGATGGACCGGCTCACAAGGCCCGCGAGGGTGGCGTTGTCCTCAACGTGAGCTCCGCCGAGGCGGTGGCCACGGCGGTTGCCGGTATCGCCGGTCCAGTGCTCGTCGCGCGCCAAGTGCCGTCCGGGGTGGAGGCCTATTGCGGGATGGTGCGCGACCCGCATTACGGCCCGGTCTATGCCCTGGGCTATGGCGGCAGCCGGGTGGAGACGATCGCCCCCGTTCTTGCCACCGGGCCGCTGACACCGACGATCGTCGAGCAGATGGTAGGGCGGGCCGGGTTGCCTCTGTGGTCGCGCGGGCTCAGCGAGGCCCTGCTCGCCCTCAGCCGGCTGGCCACCGGCTGTCCGCAGATCGTCGAGATCGACATCAACCCGCTGATCTGCAACGACGCCGGGGACGTGACCGCTGTTGACGCCCTGGTCGTGCTGAGCGACGACGCTCCGGTGACGCTCCCACCGGCCCAGCGGACCTATGGGGCCAGTGCCTGAGGGCGCCGAGGCGTACCGGCGCGAGTTCCCGACCCGGGTGACGTCGTCCGCCGGGCAGGCGGACCGCCGGCCGGGCATCAAGGACGTTGCGGCTATCGCTCAGGTGTCGGTCGGGACGGCATCCGACGCGTTGAACGGCAGCGGCCGAGTCGCAAGCCGTACCAGGGCTCGCGTCCGCCAGGTGGCGGAGGCGATCGAGTATCGCCCGAGCACACTGGCCCGCTCGTTTCGGACAAACAAGTCGCACACCATCGGTCTGTCCATCAGGCCGTTCGGTGGCGCACCATGGCAATATCTCGCGGTCAGCTACTACGCGCGGCTGCTCAGCGCGGCAACAGCCGAAGCCCTGCAACGCGGATACGCGCTGATCGTGCTGCCACCGAACACCCCGCAGATCCTGGGCCGCATCGTGATCGACGGCGCGATCATCGCCGACCCGAGCCCGTACGACCTGCTCACCGACGAGCTGGATCTGCTCGGGGTCCCCTTCGTCTCCGACCTCAGCCGCATGGACGACCCAGCTGCGCTGTGCGTCGGCAACGACCACGCGGCCGCCGTCACCACGGTATGTGCGCACTTCAGGTCGCAGGGCGCGCGCTCGGTGGGGATGCTGCTGTCGGACGGAACCGAGGACTACAACACCCGAAGCCTGCACGGGTACCAGACGTGGTGTGCGCGGAACGGTGCCCCAGTGCGGGTTGAGCGAGCGTCGACGGTCGACCCGGTGGCGATGGCCAAAGCGGCCGATCGGCTGATGACGGGCCCGGACCGCCCAGAGGCCGTGTACACCACCGAGGGTCCAGCGGGACATCTGCTCCAGGAGGCCGCGCGGCGGAACGACCTGCGAGTGCCCGACGACGTACTGCTCGCCTGCGCCGAGGTCCCGGTGGCCGGTCGAGAGCAGCTCGACCTGACCACACTCAACCTGAACGCCGAGCATGTCGCCGCGCAGGCCGTCGACCTGTTGGCACAGACCCTCGAGGACCAGCACCCCATCGACCGCCACCGGGTCGTCGACACCACACTGCACGTGCGCGGGTCATCCACCCGTACGACCAGCAGCTGACCTCCGGCGCACACCACTACGCTCCTCGCGTGACGTGAGGTGGGCGAGTCGCCAGTGCTCGGGGCACCCGCACGTGGCCGGCCCCCCGTGACACCGGTCCGCGCGGACAGCCGCTTCAACTCGCGATCGAGCTGCTCGTCGATGTACCACTGCTTGCGGATCATGTGTCGAGTTATGCATCGCCTCGGGTCGCCGGCGGCGGCTCACCAGATGCGAACCCGCTCGTCCTCGGCTAGCCACATGCCGTCGCCCTCGCTGACGTCGAACGCCTCGTGGAACTCCTGCAGGTTGCGAACCACGTTGGCGCGGAACTCCGCCGGCGAGTGCGGGTCGGTCGCAAGCCGGCGCAGCTCCTCCTCGTCGCGGATCGCCTGCCGCCAAACCTGCCCCCAGCCGAGGAACACCCGCTGCCGGCCGGTCAGACCGTCGATCTCGGGGGCGTCGGCGCCGTCCAGGCTCAGCTCGTACGCCTTGTGCGCGATCGTGATGCCACCGAGGTCGCCAATGTTCTCGCCGACGGTGAGGTCGCCGTTGACGTGGTGACCCTCTAGCCCCACCGGCTCGAAGGCGTCGTACTGAGCGATCAACGCCTTGGCCCGCTCGTCGAAGTTGGCCCGGTCGTCCTCGGTCCACCAGTCGGTGAGCTTGCCCTCGCCGTCGAAGCGGCTGCCCTGGTCGTCGAAACCGTGCCCGATCTCGTGCCCGATCACCGCACCGATGCCTCCGAAGTTGACCGCGTCGTCGGCCTCGGGGTCGAAGAACGGCCACCGCAGGATCGCCGCGGGAAACACGATCTCGTTCATCCCGGGGTTGTAGTAGGCGTTGACCGTCTGCGGGGTCATGTGCCACTCGTCGCGGTCGATCTCGCCGCCGAGCTTGGCCAGGTTGCGGTCGGACTCGAAGGCCACCGCCCGTCGCGCGCTGCCCAGCAGGTCGGCGCGCTCGATCAGCAGCGAGGAGTAGTCGCGCCACCTGTCGGGGTAGGCGATCTTGGGGGTGAACTGCTCGAGCTTGGCCAGCGCCCGCTCGCGGGTGTCCGGCGACATCCAGTCCAGCTGGTCGATGTCGGCGCGGTACGCCTCGACCAGCCATCCGACCAGTTGCTGCATGCGCTCCTTGTGCTCGGGCGGGAAGTGCTCGGCGACGTACAGCTGCCCGAGCGCCTCACCCAACGCGCCCTCGACCACACCAACGCCACGCTTCCATCGCTCGCGCAGCTGGGGCACGCCCGACAGCCGGGTGCCGTAGAAGGCGAAGCTGGCGTCGACGAACGCTCCGGACAGGTATGCGGCGCAGGCACGCACGTGGTGGAAGACCAACCACGCCTGCCAGTCGCCCAATGGCCGCTCCTGCAACAATTCACCGGCCGTCTCCAGCGCATCTGGCTGGCGGACGATCACCTCGTCGAAGACGCCTTGCGGCGCGTGCAACCCCTCCAGCCACTCGTTCCAGTGCAGGCCGGGGGCGAGGCCCTCGAGCGCCGACCGGGTGTGCTTGTTGTGGGTCTTGATCGCGTCCCGGCTGTCGACGTTGGTCCAGTGCCCCTGTGCGAGCGCCGTCTCGAGGTCCATCACTCGCTGGGCGGCGCCGGTCGGGTCGGGCTCGTCCACCAGGCCGAGCATGGTGGCGATGTGTGCGACGTAGTCGGTGCGCAGCTCGGCGTAGGACTCCTCGCGGTAGTACGCCTCGTCGGGCAATCCGAGCCCACCCTGCACCAGCTTGACGATGTAGCGGGTGGGGTCGTCGCCGTCGTTGTCGACGTACCAGCCGATCACACCTGGCGTGCCGTGTCGCTGCAACCGTCCGGCCAGCTGCATCAGCTGGCCGGTCGAGGTAACTGCCCGGATGTCGGCGAGGTCGGCAGCCAGCGGCTCAGCGCCGCGGCGCTCGACCTCCGAGTCGGCCATGAAGGCCGCGTACAGGTCGCCGACCTTGCGCTGGTCACTGCCGGCGGGAGCGTCGTCGCTGGCCGCGGCCTGCTCGCACAGGGCGCGGACGTCGATCTCGGCCTGGTCGCGCAACATGTGGAAGGCACCGTGCACAGCCCGGTCGGGCGGGATCTCGGTGCGCTCCAGCCAGCGTGAGTTCACATGCCGGAACAGGTCGTCTCGGGGGGTGACGTCGTCGGAGAGCTCGTCGATCTCGATGCCGCTGTGGCCGTTGCTGGTCATGCGCGTCCTCTCGTCGGATGCCGCTCTCGACATCCTAGGTTTTGTGTGGGTTGGTTGGGGTTGGCGGCCGCCGGACGCCTGTGCAGCACCACTCGGTCCCTTGCGCACCCTTGCGGCTGGGAAAGCGGTGTCTCAGGAACCGAGCGTGGCCGCTCGGGGTGGGTCGTGGCATGGCTGTCCAGCCGAGCCCGACCAGGTAACCCAATGGGCTCACTCATCACGAGGAACGGGTCCGTCAGCGAGCAGCCGGCGGAACCCGTCCTCGTCGAGGACGGTCACCCCGAGCTGCAGCGCCTTGTCATGTTTGCTGCCGGGCGAGTCGCCGACGACGACGTAGTCGGTCTTCTTCGACACCGACGCAGTCGCCTTGCCGCCACGCACGGTGATGGCCTCCTTGGCCTCGTCGCGGCTGAAGCCGGCCAGTGAGCCGGTGACCACGATCGACAGGCCGGTGAGTGTGCGGGGCATCGAGTCGTCGACTTCGTCGGCCATCCGCACGCCAGCCGCGGACCATTTGTCGACGACCGCGCGATGCCAGTCGACCTCGAACCATTCGCGCAGGGCGTCGGCGATGGTGGCGCCGACACCGTCGACGTCGGCCAGACGCTCGGTGCTCGCCGCGCGGATCTCGTCCATGGAGCCCAAAGCCGCCGCCAGGGCCCGGGCCGCGGTGGGCCCGACGTGCCGGATGGACAGCGCTACCAGCACCCGCCACAGCGGCTGGGTCTTGCGCTCGGCCAGGTGATCGAGCAGCCGCTGCCCGTTGGCCGACAGCGCGCCGTCCTTGCGGACGAAGAGCGGCACCTGCAGCAGGTTGTCCTCGGTCAGCGAGAAGAGATCGCCCTCGTCGCACACCACTCCGGCATCGAGCAGGCCCACAGCCGCCTCGTAGCCCAACGCCTCGATGTCGAAGGCGCCCCGGCCGGCGACGTGGAAGAGCCGCTCGCGCAGCTGTGCCGAGCATGACTGGGTGTTCGGGCAGCGGATGTCGGCGTCAGCCTCCTTGCTGGGGGCAAGTGGAGTCCCGCAGGACGGGCACCGCGTCGGCATCACGAAGGCCCGCTCGCTGCCGTCACGCAGCGCCACCACCGGCCCGACGATCTCGGGGATCACGTCTCCGGCCTTGCGCAGCACGACGGTGTCGCCGATGAGCACGCCCTTGCGTTCGACCTCGGTCTTGTTGTGCAGTGTGGCCATCTCGACCGTCGAGCCGGAGACCAGCACCGGCTGCATCACGCCGTACGGGGTGACTCGGCCGGTGCGGCCGACGTTGACCCGGATGTCCAGCAGCAGGGTGTTGACCTCCTCCGGCGGGTACTTGAAGGCGATCGCCCACCGTGGTGCGCGCGAGGTCGAGCCGAGCCGACGCTGCAGGTCGACCTGGTCGACCTTGACCACGATCCCGTCGATCTCGTGCTCGACGTCGTGCCGGTGCTCGCCGTAGTGGTCGATGTGGGCCAGCACCTGGTCGAGGTCAGTGAACACTCGCACCCGGTCGCTCACCGGCAGCCCCCAGGTGGCCAGCGCGGCGTATGCCTCGGACTGGCGCTGCGGCTCGAACCCGGCCCGGGCGCCGATGCCGTGGCAGACCAGACGTAGCGGCCGGGAGGCAGTGATCCGCGGATCCTTCTGCCGCAGCGAACCAGCGGCAGAGTTGCGCGGGTTGGCGAACGGATCCTTGCCGGCCTCGACCAGCCGGGCGTTGAGATCAGCGAAGTCCTCGGTCGGGAAGAAGACCTCGCCGCGCACCTCGACCACCTCGGGCACGGGGTGTGCCGCGGTACCGCTCAGCCGGTGCGGAACACCGGTGATCGCGCGGACATTGCCGGTGACATCTTCGCCGACGCGCCCGTCGCCACGGGTCGCGCCGCATGTCAGCCGGCCCCCCTCGTAGAGCAGGTTGACAGCGACCCCGTCGACCTTGAGCTCGCAGCAGAACTCCGCGCCGGTGCCCCCCTCGCGCTCGACCCGGCGCAACCACGCGTCCATCTCGTCACGATTGAAGGCATTGTCCAGGCTGAGCATCCGCTCGCGATGTTCCACTGGGGTGAACAGGGTGGATGCCGGTCCGCCGACGTGCTGGGTGGGCGAGTCCGGTGTTCGCAGATCGGGTTGCGCGTGCTCGAGGTCGTCGAGCTCGCGCATGGCGCGGTCGAAGTCGGCATCGGACAGGGTTGGCTGGTCGAGCACGTAGTAGCGCCAGCGGGCGTCACCGACCTGCTCGGCGAGCTCGCGGTGCCGCTCGCGGTCGGCTCCGGACGCTGCATCGGTCACGGTCAGATCTTGCCCTCTGCCTCCGACAATTGCCGGGCGAGACGGTACGCCCGTTCGTAGGCCGCGCGGGCCGCGGCCGGGCTGGCACCGGCCAGACCGCAGACAGGTGTCACCACTGTGCGGGGGGCGGCGAGTTGAGGGTCGAGATCGAGACTGTCCAGCAGCCGGAGCAGACCGTCGATGCGATCGCCGCCCTCCTGCGCCACCTCGACCCCCGGCCACAGGTCGACCCCGCCATGCACCACGTCGGCCAGGGCGTCAACCTCGGCCGCGGTCAACTGCGACACGTCCAGGCTGATCGCACTGGCCCCGGCCTCGGCGAACAGCGCGACCGGTACCGCTGCGGCACAGCAGTGCACGGCCGGACGGGCACCTGCCGCCGTGATCACGCCGAACACGTCAGCCAGCGCCTCGGATGCCTCCGGCGTTGCCACCGTCCGATGCCGTCCGAAGCCACTGGCGGTTGGCACCGCACCAGCCAGCACGGCGGGCAGACCGGGCTCGTCCACCTGAACAATCACGTCAGCCCCGGGCACCCGCCGCTGTACGTCGCGGACGTGTGTGCCCACGCCCTCTGCGAGCGATTGGCTCAATTCGCGACGGGCACCGTGATCGGCGAGCAGCCGGTCACCGAACGGTCGCTCGATAGTCGCCGCCAACGTCCACGGCCCCGCCACCTGCACCTTCACGGCACCC
>JACCYS010000055.1 GCA_013696365.1 Nocardioidaceae bacterium | reverse complement strand
CCGGCACACCCTCAGCGTCGGCCGCTGCGACTGCCTCGACCAGTACCGACTCCTCGGTCGCCTCAACGGCGTCGACGGCGGGCCCACCGACACGCAGCGTGGTGAGCTCGGCGAGCCGACGTGGCTCAGCCATCGACCCGGTCATCGGCGGCGAGCACCGGGGCGACAGGCACCGGACCGAGCAGCACCGACGCCTTGGCCTGGCCAAGCACCGACTGCTCACCACAGGTGACGCTCAGACGCACCGCAGCCACGCCGTCGTCGACGGTGCCGACGGTGCCCCGTACCTCGACCGCGACACCGGTGTCGTCGTCGGGGACGACCACCGGCCGGGTGAAGCGGACGCCGTAGTCGGTGACTCGTGCAGGGTCGCCGGCCCAGGCGGCCAGGG
This sequence comes from Nocardioidaceae bacterium, assembly GCA_013696365.1. Lineage (GTDB taxonomy): Bacteria > Actinomycetota > Actinomycetes > Propionibacteriales > Nocardioidaceae > JACCVL01. The sequence goes on along the minus strand of JACCYS010000055.1, from coordinate 1,860 downwards.
CCCGTGCGCCAAGCGCCATCGTGATCATGCCGTGTGCCACCACGCCGGGGAGCCCCACCGCGGTGGCGACACGGTCAGACCAGTGGATCGGGTTGTGGTCGCCGCTGGCGCCGGCATAGGCGACCAGGTCAGCGCGGGTGAGCGTATAGGTCTGCGTCGGCAGCTCGGTCCCCTCGACCCACTCCGGCTGTTCCCGCCGCGGCGACTGCTTGTCGCTGTTCATGAGCCGTCCCCGCCTGGCACACGGTGCGCCAGGGTGGCGTATGCCCTGCAAACGTGCTCGCCGCTCAGGGTGGCGACGTCGCTGCGGGTGGCGATGAGGTCGGTGCCGGCGGCCTGTCGGATCGATTCGACGGTCAACGTGGCGGCGAGCACGTCACCGGCGTAGACCGGCCGGCTGGCAACGAACCGCTGCGCTGCGTGCACCACGTTGCGCAACTCGATGCCGACGCCGGGATCGGTCATGAGGGCCGTCATCGCCTCGAAGGCGATCACGATCGGGAAGGTCGGTGGTCCCGGCACGTCGCGGTGGCCAGCGAGCTGAGCGGCCCCCACGTCGTGATAGATCGGGTCGGTCTCGCCAAGCGCGGCAGCAAACCTCGCCACCTCGTGCCTGCTCACGTCGTGCGCGGCCGTCTCCGGAAAGGTGCGGCCGGCCAGCGCGGGGTCGAGGGCCACCTGGGCTCAGCGGGTCTCGCGGTGCACGGTGTGCCGCTTTTCGCGCGGGCAGTACTTCGACAACTCGAGGCGGTCGGGGTCGTTGCGCCGGTTCTTCTTGGTGATGTAGTTGCGCTCCTTGCACTCGGTACAAGCCAGCGTGATCTTGGGACGGACGTCGGTGCTCTTGGCCACGGTGCTGCCTTCGTTAGCGGGAGACGTGCAGGGGCGCACGTCAGTCGTTGCGTAGCGGGGGCGGGACTCGAACCCGCGACACCACGATTATGAGCCGTGTGCTCTGACCGCCTGAGCTACCCCGCCACGGGTGCTGCACCACCGCATCGAGCGCCTCGGCGCACGGCGCGGCTGGACAGCACCCAGAGCCCCTTTACGGAATCGAACCGTAGACCTTCTCCTTACCATGGAGACGCTCTGCCGACTGAGCTAAAGGGGCAAGCGACGCACGAGACTACACGCGGGTCCGGCCAGCTGAGAAATTGCTCCCCCGCGGGCCGCCAGGGACGACGAAGGGCCCGGCATGACCGGGCCCCTCGGACGTGGCAGGTGCAGGATTCGAACCTGCGAAGGCTGTGCCGGCTGATTTACAGTCAGCTCCCTTTGGCCGCTCGGGCAACCTGCCGGGTACCCCTGCGCGCGCACCGCAAACCGGGTGCGACAGGTGGAGGGGCGGGGAGCACAATAGCGCAGGCTTGGAGACTGGCCCCACTGCCGGGGCCCGACCAGAGGGAGACGACGTGGCCGGCGACTCGAGCTTCGACATCGTGAGCAAGGTGGACCGACAAGAGGTCGACAACGCCCTGAACCAGACCCAGCGTGAGATCTCGCAGCGCTTCGACTTCAAGCACACCGGTGCGCAGATCGACTGGCAGGGCGAGCTGGGGGTGGAGATCTCGGCCAACGCCGAGGAGCGGGCGCTGGCCGTGCTGGACGTGTTCAAGCAGAAGCTGGTCAAGCGTGGCATCTCTCTGAAGACCCTGGAAACTGGCGAGCCCCGCTCATCGGGCAAGGAGGTCAAGGTCAGCGCATCGCTCAACCAGGGCATCAACCAGGAGCAGGCCAAGCAGATCGGCAAGCTGATCCGCGACGACGGACCCAAGGGGGTCAAGGTGCAGGTGCAGGGCGACGAGCTGCGGGTCACGAGCAAGAAGCGCGACGACCTGCAGGACGTGATCGCGCTCGTCA
>JACCYS010000050.1 GCA_013696365.1 Nocardioidaceae bacterium | reverse complement strand
GGACACCAGCGAGCAGTTCGACGAGTTCATGGCCCGGCATGGCGAGTTCTTCCCCGAGCAGCCACGAGACACCGACGACCTGATCGACCTGTTGGCACGCCAGCAGGCGGCCGCCGAGCGGCTGATGCGTTCCCTACGCCCAGAGCAGCGCGACGAGTTGCAACGCCTGATGGCCGATGCACTCGACGATCCCGACCTGGAGAGCCAGCTCGGTCAGCTGCGCGACAACCTCGCCGCCCTTCGTCCCGGTCTGGGGCAGGGTCAGGGTCGAGGCCGGCCGGTGCAGATGTCGGGCGCGGAGCCGCTCGGCTACGCAGACGCCGTCGGCGCGGTTGCCGACCTGGCTGACGTGGAGGCGCTCGAACGTCAGCTCGGCCAGCAACACCCCGGTGCCACCCTCGACGACGTGGACGTGGACGCACTGGAACGCCAGTTGGCGCCGTCGGCCGCAGCGGACCTGCGGGCCCTGCGTGACCTTGAGCGCGAGCTGCAACGGCAGGGCTATCTGAGCATCGGCGACCGACCCGCCGACGGCCTGCAGCTCACCCCCAAGGCGCTGCGCCGCCTGGGCGAGACAGCGCTGCGGCGAGTGTTCGCCGAGCTCGATGCATCCGGTCGGGGTGACCATGAGGACCGCCGGGCCGGCACCGCCGAGGAACGTACCGGCAACACGCTGGCCTGGGTGTTCGGTGCCGACCGCCCCATCGACGCCACCCAGACCGTTCGCAACGCCGTGCTGCGTACAGCAGCCGCGGGGAAGGGGGCGCAAACCCTGGGTGCTAGCGGAGCGGGCACTGTCCACCTCCAGGTCGAGGACTTTGCCGTTGCCGAGACCGAGCGACGCACCCAGGCGGCGGTGGCACTGTGCGTCGACCTGTCGTTCTCGATGGTGGCCGAGGATCGCTGGGGGCCGATGAAACAGACCGCGCTGGCGCTGGCACACCTGGTCGAAACCCGCTTTCGTGGCGACGCGCTGCAGATCATCGGTTTCGACCGGTGGGCGCGGCGTCTGACGCCGGTAGAACTGGCCGGGGTCGAGCCGGAGTATGTGCAGGGCACCAACCTGCAGCATGCGCTGTCCTTGGCGGGTCGGCACCTGCGCCGGCATCCCGGAGCTGAGCCGATCGTGCTGGTGGTGACTGACGGCGAGCCCACCGCGCATCTGGAACCGGACGGCTCAGCCGCCTTCAACTGGCCGACGACCGCGGCTACGCTGCGCGCCACGGTCGCCGAGGTCGACGCGATCAGCCGTATCGGCGCGTCACTCAACCTGTTCATGCTGGGCGAGGACCCTGGTCTCGCGCGGTTCGTGGACGCCATTGCCCGCCGCAGCGGAGGGCGCGTGTTCACTCCGGAGCTGGGGCGGCTCGGGGAGTACGTGGTCGCCGACTACCTACGGGCGCGTCGCGGGCGCCGAGCGGCCGGCTGAGGGCCGGGGTCAGCCCGTCGGGTTCAGCCGGCCAGCCAGGAGAACCGGACCGTCCGCACGGCGTTGTCCACGTTGAGGTCGACCAGGCAGATGCTCTGCCACGTGCCGAGAGCAAGCCTGCCGCCGAGCACAGGCACGCTGGCGTACGGCGGGATGATCGCCGGCAGCACATGCGACCGACCGTGACCGGGACTGCCGTGCCGGTGACGCCACCGGTCGTCGGCCGGCAACAGATCGTCCAGTGCGGCAAGCAGATCGTCGTCACTGCCCGCCCCGGTTTCCACGATGGCAAGGCCCGCGGTCGCATGCGGGACGAAGACGTGCAACAGCCCGTCCCCGCCGTCCGTAACCGACTGCAGGAACGATGTGCACTCGGCGGTCAGGTCACGGACCACCTCGTGACCACCGGTGCGGACCGAGAGCTTCTCACTGCGCATGGTCGCCATCTTCGCAGTGCTGCACGTCCCGGCTGGCGCTCAGGCGGCTCGAGAGTTGCGCGAGCCAGCTCCGGAGCGGCGGCGCGACCGGTTGCGGCTGCGGGGAGGAATCCCTGCTGCCGTACGCCCACCGGACTGTGAGCTGGACGGCGCAACTGCACCACCGGATACGTGCCGCTCAGGAGCCCGCTCACCGGCCAGCGTGCGGATCTCCGGTGCGCCCGGCCGCACCGTGGCTCGCACCGGCTTGATCTGAGCCTTGCGCACCAAGTCAGCCACGTCGCGACGCTGCTCGGTGGTCGCAACGGTGACCACCACACCCG